>CAISRK010000100.1 GCA_903887815.1 uncultured Bacteroidales bacterium
AATCCGGCCTCATAGTTCAACGGATAGAACGGAAGTTTCCTAAACTTTAAATACAGGTTCGATTCCTGTTGATGCTACCTGAAATCAAGCCATCTCTTAATCGGGATGGCTTTTTCGTTTCACCCCTTCCGCAATCTATCGGGAACAATAAAAACAACCTGTGCACAGCGACTTTTCCGATAATAAATATTCTGATTTTTAACATTTTTCCCTGAAGGAATTAAGTAAACTTTTTGTATATTTAAACATTATTATTTAATATTTCAGAATATGGGATTCAAGCATTTTAACTTCAAAGATGCAAGGGTAAATGTATTATCCACGCGACAACCCCGCACAAAAAACGTAGATAGGCGAAAATTTTTCAAAGCCATAGGTCTAGGTGCTATTGCGCTCACCCCGGTTGTTGGCTCACTGAAAAAGGCCTTGGCAGCGCCTTTCGAACTCAGGCCAAATGGCAATGGGTTTGAGGTTCTCCGCAATGGGGCAACCGCCTGGCGGTTCCCTGCGAAAGTATTCGATAAAAATGCGAAAACAGTGGTTACTGAGCTTAACAATGTATATTTCATCGAAATAAGGAATGTCAGGTTTGCCGGGTCACAGCAGGAGTTTGATGTACTGGTTAAAATATACCACGACGATTTCCGGTGGAGGATGAAGGCTGAAGTACCGCAATTCGCTCTTGCCCATGAAGTCGATTTTCTGCAGTTCCTCGACAAAAAGGAATGCATCGGAGGCAGTTCGCTTGTGCAATACGATTTTGGGTCTACCGCAAATACCTGCTCCCTCTCGCTCAACGGGAAAGTAAATATGGCATTCGACTCGCAGTGGAATTTCAGCATCAACGGCGACAAGACCATATTCCTGAATTACAACGGGGTATCTTATGAATCGGATAACCTTACATTAACAAATAACGGTCGCAAAACGCACACGAATTTTATAACTGCACCTTCAGCAGCTTTAATGATGACCTTGCCGAGCTTTGTTTCATGGCCTGGTTTTGTAAATAATTTCTTACTCAGCAAGTCCTATAATCTCTCATCCTTCGGTAATTTACCTGACCTTAACCTGCTGCTCTGGACCGACAAAACCGGTAACGACCATCAGTCGATGGTGGTCAACTCCGATAAAGGAGGCCTGACTTTTGGCAATTCGCATTTTGATAATTTTAATTTCAAACTAAACCGGTTTTTCCTCGTTTCTGAGACACTGAATAACGAACTGCCTCAAACCTACCTGGCTGCAGGCATCAACCAGGATGGTCAGTGGTATTCGAACCCGCTGGGGTCTTTTCTTATGGGTTCAAAAAGCGATATACCCGATTTTGAGGCGATGGGGACAGCAGTTCATTTTGAAAATTACCGCTTTGCACCGCATATCTCATCGTTTAAACCAGCTATTGAAAATGCCGTTACACTCGCAGCGGCACTTGCCGAACCTGTGCGGTTAAAAATTGTTTCCGAAACCCCCGATCCTGCGCTATTACCTGCACTAGTTTACATTCCGGTTCCCGATACGATTTTAAGGCGGAAAACAAACATTAACCCGGCGATAATTAACATTCAGCCGCAGCCGGAAAAACCTCCTGCTAGAGGAATAAATATTGAACCCCAGCAACAGCAAGTCAAACCTGAAACTCCCGAAACCAGGCCTGTTATACGGAAACAGGAACCACCGCAGGTTAAACCCGAAGCTCCCGAAACCAGACCTGATATACGGCAACAGGAGCCACAGAAAGTAGAACCCGTGCGGGATCAGCAGCAGCCACCTGTTAATAACCGTGTAGTTGCCCCTGAAAACGCTATTAAACGAGAAGCCAGCAAACAGCCTGCCCTCGAAATCGACAAGGGAATTGTCATCCTGAAACCACAGGCGCTTAAATTCAGATTGCTTCGTCCTGAGGATATGCTGCTGCTCGATTTCGAATTCTCAAATTTTGTGTTTTCGAGCCAGGACGCAAAAACTGTAGTCCGGTTATCGGATAACACGAAAAACGGGATGATTAAAATCTGGTTTCAAACGCAGCATACCCTGGAAGAAGCTTTTTATGAAACTACAACTATCCCTGATCCTGAAACGGGTTCAGGAGGTATGACCGACACGGTAAAACTCCCTGCCCGCCACCTGAGGGCTCACCGCAGTAGGCTGGTTTTCGAATACAAAGCCGGCAGCCCCGACTTTGATCTTAGCATGGAACAATTGCTCGACTGGTCGAAATTCGACCTGCGGACCCATCCGCGTGCCTGGATCAAACTGCCCGCCCGCGTTGACCTCGATCGCTTCAACAGGATTAAATCGCCACCCACGGTGAGAAAAACCCCGACAGTTTCGCTCCAAAAGGACGAAAAGCAATACAGTGTGAAACTGGCTCAAAACACGCGTAAAGTATCGGATAAACTCCTGATTTACGAAGAAGATAAACTATCGCAGGTAATTGATTCCGGGCTGGTTGCTTCCATGAAACCCGAATACCAGGCAAACAACATCTTCCAGTACCTGAACCTGGTTGAACAGATTCCTGCTGATAGTACCAGCATCGAAGCGCCTGCACTTATGTATATTTCACCTAACCAGTTAGGCGGATTTATTCATAAAATTGCAGCTACCCTCAAGCCTGTTATCGAAAGAGCCCCTTCCGGCAACCGAATCAGGATTGCCGACAGTTTTTCGGGGGTAAAAACTGAAATAGCTGAATTATGGCATACAAAACTGGGCGTTAAACTCAAGGATGGCCAGGTTTCGGACGATCTGCCTGCTTTGACCTCAATAAGGGCACTTTGGGCACATGATGCAAACTCCGATTTCAAGAATCTTCCTGCCCGTAACTGGCCGTTTATGGCTTCACTCGATGCCAACAACAGGCATAAGCTGGTTCACACAACTTCAAATTACAATATTACTATACCCGGCCAGGGGAACAATTATGCGCCCAAATCAGTACCTGTCGACAGGCTGATGCTTTCGTCGCTGGGAGCTTACCTCGACTGGCATGCGTTTTTCGATGTTCCGGCTGATGCTGATAACTGGCTCAGTATTATTGAATGGCAGCATTTTGCCACACTTGGGCGTGATCATTTTGTTAAAATTGTGGAGGAAGGTTACCTCTTCCCTTTCGGGCACAGGGCCGCCATAGTAAAAATTACGGAACGAAAATTCCATCCGCCTACACGGGCTGCCGTAAACAGGCAACGCATGTTTATAGTGGTGTTGGAAAAGGAAGTGTTGTACGATCCATATACACCCGATAATAAATTCATTACATTTCCTTTCCAGGCGGTTACAATCGAAACCCCGGCAACACCGAATATCAACAACCCGGAGGAAACTACCATATCCAATTTTCCGCCTGAGCCCGTAAAGTTAAATCGCAACGGGTTAAATAACAATGCAGGTAAAGCCAATACCGCGTACAACTTTTATATTTATGTGGATGGCAAACCTTTCAATTTTAATATTATTACAACCGATAAAGACGGAAACAGGCAGAAGATACGAATGCCGCTTGCTTTTGTTGAGAATATTATTGCCAGGAGCGATACGAGTATTACCCAGATTATCAATGACTATAAGTCGAAATCGGCTTTAAACGAAATCGGTTATGCAGGGCAGAAGGTCGCTTATGCCGAAAGCCTGCTTGAGAATGATACCCAGTATGAAACCAGCAAGCTAAAGTTTGGCGGAATGGTTTTTCCATCCACAGGTATCGGAAGCATCCGGTTCCATCCTATCATGCAAAAGGCTTTCATCTACCTCGAGCAGGTAAGCCAGCTTACAGGCAATAAGGAGCCGGTCGAGATACAAGTTGTGGATGATAAAAACAAGGGTCATGTTTTTGCTAGTGTCGATTCAGCTCCAAAAGTGGATTTCTCAGGAGGATCGGATAAGTCGGGCGGTTTCCTTTCGCCCAATATGACCATTACCGCACTCAGCCGCCTGCAGGGACCGGTGGGCGGAAATATCGATGATATCAGCAATATGGTTTTCAAGGCAGCCGATTTCTTTAAGGAAATGGGTGATATGAAAATTGCCAAGATCTTCGGGGCTATTGATATATTCTCCCTTTTTGGCGTGGAACTTGGCTTGGGCGATTCGATGAAATCATTTGTCAATAATATAAATTCGGCCCGCGAAAGAATTGAAAGTTATAAACGGGATATAGAAACCCTTAAAGATAAAGCGCTTAAAACCGAAGAGGCTGGAAAACAGGCAATACAGGATCAGATCAACAACCTTAGAAATGAACTCAAGACTGCCGCCAAGAGTTTGATTGATACACTTAACAACAGCGCGCCTAAAATCCCGAGTTTCAAAACCTACCTTACCGAGGATGCTTTTCATGTGGAATACAAATGGCAGCCTGAACTCGCCGGGGAAAAGATCGAAATTTTCCCGGGGCTATTAACTGTTAATTTAAAGAATGCCCCCGATAAATCGCTTTCGATAAATACCCATTTCAAGAAATCGTTCGATGTAACCCAGAGCCCGGTTCTTACCACCGAAGCCCGTTTCGATAAGTTTTCGGTAGTGGTTGCCGAAATGATAGGCGTAAACTTCAATTACCTGAAATTTAGCGGAGGCTCAGCGGGCAAAGCTGCTGTTAATGTCGACCTTGGCCCGGGCATGCCCCTGGAGTTTATGGGAGCACTTGATTTTGTGAACACCCTGCAAAGTATCATCCCAAAAACAGGGTTTTCCGACGACGGACCCTACATCGAACTTACCACTTCGGGTATTAAAGCCGGCTTTACCATTTCGGTACCAAATATAGAGGTTGGAGTTTGCATGATTTCCAATATTTCGCTCGGAGCGTTCGTAAACCTGCCGTTTACAGGCGATCCGCTTACTATCGGCTTTAATTTCTGCACACGCGAAAACCCGTTTATGCTTACTATCTCCTGTTTCGGCGGAGGTGGGTTTTTCCAGCTTATTACAAGGCTCGACGGATTACAGTCCATCGAAGCAGCATTCGAATTTGGCGCAGCCATGTCGCTCAATGTCGGGGTTGCTTCCGGCGGGGTTTCGGTTATGGGCGGAATCTACTACAAGTCGGAGAACAAGCAGATAGAAGTAAGTCCCGGCAAAATGATTGAACAAACCAATGCCAAACTTTCGGCATACATCCGTATCAACGGTCACCTGTCGATACTTGGCCTCATCAGCGTTTCGCTAGAATTCTACCTTACACTCGATGCCATAATTGTTGATGGTAAAGTTCAGAAACTTGAAGGATCGGCCACATTGAAAGTGAAGGTTGAAGTGTTGTTCTTCAGCAGGACAGTATCGGTAACCGTTCGCCGTACAATTGCCGGCAGCGGTGGTGACCCGAAATTTATCGAAATGGTGGATGCCGACGACTGGCAGCAATACTGCCTCGCATTTGCCAATTAATTATGTTTTAACAGAAATATTACCAGGCTATGATACAGGAATTGGTTTTTACAACTCTCCCCAATAACAAGATTACCCGCGACGGAAAGCAATACCTGCAGCTTTCGGTTTTTGCTACTCCGCGTGTGAAAAGCGATACCCAGCTTGCACTCGAAAATGTGCCCGATATGTTGCACTGGGCGTCAAAAATCAGGGAAACTAAATTTTTATTCCGCATCCAGGGCACAAGGGGCGATTTCGAGGCTACTCTTAATAAGGATCAGATTGATGTTAACTTTTATGAAAATGTATTTCATAAGAATATTATTGTCGAGAAATCGGAAATGGAGCAATTGCAGCTCAAGCAAATTAATTCGTTTCCGGTTAAACACATCTCCGATTTTTTGCAGGATAATTATAAAATGGCTGCTATCGATAGTCCAAAAACGATGCTTTCGGCCGATTTCTTTATTGATCCCGAAAAACTGGGTGTAATTTCCGATCTTAAAATTGACCCGACAACACCGGTAGAATCGGTAAATGCTAACCGCGCAGCACCGTTGCAGGTAAAATCCATTCTGTTGCAGAACAAAGTCCCACAAGCTGAACTAAAATCGACATTGCGGGCACAGAAGTTTATTCCTTTTATGAATATTAAGGAGCCGGTGAAAGACTTCTCACAACTTAAGACTTTTCATACCCTTGGTAAACAGACCCTTTCACCTGTAATACTGAAAAAACCGACTTTTGAATTTCATAATATTGTTTCGGTTGTGAACAGTTACCCGCAAATGATGCGGAAACTAGGATTTATACTTGATTTCGAAATTCCCTACAACCCGGGTATTCCTGCAAGCGGAACCATTCACCTGGTACCTGCATCACTTAGCTTTGCCGAAACAGCTACATCTGTTTCCGTTCCATTGTCGGCTTATACAATTACCGGCGATAGTTTTGTGATGAGCGATACAACGGATACGATTTTCAAAAAAGGATTCGTTAAGATCAACACCGACGACTTTTCGGTAGTACAAATTGATACCGATGGCCTGGCCTTAAAAACAGCCCATGCTGTCGAAAGCACTACACTGGAGGTCGCGCGGTTTTTTGAGGCCAAATCACGACTTACACTTAACCCGGCTGTGCGACCCGAAAATATATGGATGCAGCAAACACAGCGGAGGCAACAGACTCAGCAATCGATGCAAACCCCACATTTTCAGCTTAATCAGCTTAACCAGGCTGCAAAACCGGATGTGAAATTTAATAATACAATTCAAATTCAACGGGTTAAACCTTTCGAAAAACTGAAAATTATTGAACCGCCCGCCAAATCAGGTTTACCTACCATGCGTAGTGCCGGGATTGCATTGATCCGCAACGGAATCTCGAAACAGGTGGTAAAACGGCTCGAAAGGAATATCAGTTTCCAGAAAATGCTGATCGACAGCGCACCATTCGATCCTGCACTCAAACTTAAGATTCCGGTCGAAATTTTGTATTCGAACGATGTTGTAATGGGTTACCGTATGGATATTGCATACGAAGATAATCCTGCAAAATGGTACTCCCTTCACCAACGCAGCAATACTTACAGCTGGTACGACGACCTGGGGACTGAACATCCTGTTGAAGGAGCAAGCCCCGATGAGGGCTATATCGAGCTGGCACTGGCCGAACAACGCGACAATGCTGATAACCTGTTTGTGCCCGAAACACTTGCCCGCTGGGAAGGCTGGAGCCTCTCGGTTGGGAAACCCGGTTTGGCCATTGATGAATCGAACGACCACCCCGCTCCCGATCCTAAGGACAGGCACGATTTTTTACGCTCGCGTATTGACGATCGAAAACGGTATATGTTTGATCCTACTCTCGATTTCAAACTGAATGCGCAAAGCAAAATTGTGCCCGGAACATTGCCAAAACTCAGGTATGGAAAAAATTACCGCATCCGCATCCGTACTGTCGACCTGGCAGGGAATAGCCTTCCGCTTACCGCTGGTTCCGACTCACCCGGCGAAACACTGAGAACCAATTTAAAATACCTTCGCTACGAACCATTGCTCAGCCCCATATCGCTTGTAGGTAATGCATTGCGCGATGGCGAATTCCTTGAGCAAATGGTAATCCGTAGCAATTACGACCAGTCATCCGTTGATTACGAAAGCGGTCACAGAGTTGCCAGCCAGGCTTCCGACGGGCAGTCGGTAAGGTATTTCCTGCCACCAAAAGGCAGCCAGTCATTGGCCGAAACCCACGGAATGTTTGAAAATGCCTTTGCCAATAATCCCGAAGCAGCTAAAAAGATTTATGATATCATCACCTCGCATGAAGGATTGTACGAACCCGAAAAGGTGAAAGTTGGCCGCGATACCATACAGAAAGAAAAAGTATACAGGCCTTCGGATGTCGAAATAATTTACCTCCCCGACCCGCTGGCAGCAGGCATAGCTGTGTTTGCAGACGAGGAAGCCGAAAATACACATACACAGGATTTTGCCCCGCGTATGTTCAGCTTTTTCACTCACGATGAACTTACTCCAACCACTACCAATAATGCTACCATACCTGAGGATTGGTACAATTCGGGGATAATCCGGTTTGTCCTTGTCGAAGGACCGCTCAATTCAATTTGGGATAAAAACACAGGTATTTTTACTCTCTCACTTCCGAAAGGGAACAGGATGAGATTGAAGCTAAGCACATTCTGGCGGGAGAAGGATGTTAAAGAGGTATCGGCTTTATGGCAACTGATTAAAGAGGGGGCCTCAGCTAAGCTGGCAGAACTGGAATCAACTGTTCTAAGTGGTCAGCATTGGATGCTTAGCCCCCCGAGAAACCTTGAACTTGTGCATGCTGTGCAGCAACCTGTTGACGCGCCTGTACTTGAAAAAATTCTTCCTGAAAGGGATTATGGTGATACGACTGCCGATCTGAATGCCCGTTTCACTGTGCATGGCGAAAGCACTGATTTTGTTGAACTCCAGGCAGCCTGGACCGAACAGTCGGACGATGGCATTTCGGTTGAGATTGAAACTAAAAATTTCAGGTATACCATTCCGGATATTGATATTTATTACCATGATAAAGCAGTTACCATTGGAAATATTCCTGAACTGCGACCAGACCTGAATGAATACGAGAAACGTGAAGTTTCGCCTGTTTGGAAAAGTGATCCCGTGCGACTTGCTGAAGTTGATGTTCAGCCTGGAGCTTTTAAAATGAACCAGTTATACCGGAAGCAAGCCATGCAAATGGCAAAACTGGAGAAAGATAAGACGACCGCCCCGCTCACGGTAACTACTTCATTGAAATTTGAACTTGCCGAATTTGACCTGCATCTTGTAAAACTGCTGGACCTGAGGAATTTCCCGGTCGATCATGCTTTCGGTGATACAAAGCACCGTTGGGTCGACTACAGCATTGTGGGCAGTTCACGTTATACCGAATACTTTGCCCATGTGTTCAGGGATACTGACAAACATTCATTCAAAAGGGAGGCGGAACCATTAAAGGCAATTAACATACTTAGTTCGGCCAGGCCTGCAAAACCCGAGATTGATTACATCATTCCCACTTTTGAATGGCAGCGTGTTATAAAACAGGATACGCATTACCACAGGCGCAAGGGCGGAGGTTTAAGAATTTACCTGAAAAGACCATGGTTTTCGAGCGGCGACGATGAAATGCTTGCTGTGATCCTGCCTAACCAGGAAACGGGCGGAGGTGTGAAAACAATGTCATACGCAATGCCTTCGTACACTAATATTTATACCCACTGGGGTGTTGACCCGCTGTTTATGTCTGAGCTCCCGCAGCTTACAAGCCCTCCGGCAGGGAGTTTCCGGCTGGACCCTGTAATTGACAAAGACTTAATTTATCCCCAGCAGCCTGAACAAACCGATCTCAAAGTTTCGGCCGTGGCATACCCGGTTGAATTCGATAAGGAACGTCAAATGTGGTTTTGCGATATTGCTATCGATACAGCCCGGATGTATTACCCGTTCATTAAACTCGCCCTGGCACGTTACCAGCCTCATTCGCTGCACAGCGGGAATACCGACTGCTGCCTGTCGGGTGTGGTTATGGCCGGTATGATGCAGCTTGTACCCGAGCGAACCGCTACGCTTAAAGTGAGTAACGAACCTGATTCGGTGCGGCTTACTATTACCGTAAACGGACCGGTTTACAGCGAACGCCAGTCGAATTTCGATGTTATCTCAACCCTGAGGTTCAGTATTGTTGATTCCATGTACCCACAACCTATTCAAGGGGTATTAACCGACGGGAAAAACAAACGGAAAATGGAGGTTGATACCTGGGATACCAATATACTTGCTTCCGACAACGCCTTTACTATTTCGCACGAGATCAGGATTCCAAAGGAATATGCAACCAACCCTTTCCAGGTTGTGGTTGAAGAAATCGAACATGGACCAATGAGAATGGCCCTGGCCGACAAACTTTACGACGACAGGCTTGGAAATCCTGATGAAACCGACAGGCTAGTGTATGCCGATGTTTTTAAAGTGAACGAAAAGTCAGAGGCAGGTTCACGTTAGAGGGATAAAAAAAACTGCTCCCCGTTTGGAGAGCAGTTTTTCGTATGTGCAAGAAATTTTTTAGAGAGGATAGTAAGCCGTGCCTGATGCGTTATTGCGCTGCCAGTCGACCCTGAATTTGGTTGGGCAAGCATCGCCCTGTACCGGCTGGTTGTTATCGTCGTAACCGAAAGTTACCGTTGCGCTCATATTTTTTGAAGGTATCTGGTGAATTTTTATTCCCGAACAGGGTTTAAAATCGCAAACCTGTTTGTGAACAATGGATTGGGTGATTTGTGTGTAAAACGTTTCGCCCTGCCTGTTGGTTCCCCACACTACCAGGTTGGTATAGCCGCCATTTGTCCCGTCAGCAGAGCCAAACCCGTCGACAGTCATTACCAGGTGTCCCTGGGTACCTGTATAGGTGAATTTCCGGGCAACATTCCAAGTACGTGAAGTCTCATTTTCGAAACTTGCCTGCATTGAGCCCCTTACGGTCTCAACGTAAGATGTGATTAAGGTACCAACCTGCCAGCGTAGTCCGCCGTTAACATTTGTGAAAGTTTTGGTCCCGTTAAGCGTTATCGACTTGTTAGAATTAACACGTGTAACATTCAGGTTGATATATTTGAATACAACAGCAGCTCCGGGCTGATACCAGCGAACACCAACTTTCCGTTTGATTTCAATTTTACCTGTCCAGATAAGATTTCCACGGCAGTTTAATCCATCATAGGTGATGTAGAAGGTAATTGTATCGTTAACAATAGAGGTGGAATCGACTGTACCGTGGCATGGTCTCCACACTTCGCTGGATTTAAATCCACTGCCTAATGACAATAATGATTCAACATCGCTGGCAGCATCATTCATAATACCGTCAACGTTGTTTTCGTCAGTTGTTAGCTGTACAATCGAAGCCGGATCCGACTGGCCCGAACTCAGATCGTCCTTCTTACACGAGGTAAATGCAAAGGTAAGCGCAGTAACAGCAATAACCGTAAGTTGAATGAAATTTCTCGTTTTCATGTTCGTAATGTTAAGTTATTATTTATTGTTTTAAATTTCAAAGTATACTTATTATACACACAACCTGTGTTTTACCCTGATGTATTTTTTTAAAAAAAAAGAATTTTTGACATCTAAGGCAAAATTCGTGCAAGTTTAATTGAATTTATTTTACAAATAACTGATCTTATGCGTGTTGTGTCCGGGCCATTTTTAGGATGGGAAAAGCTATTTGTATTTATTTTCGGCATAATAATATCCTTGGTGGGTTTACTCTACAGTTTTCACCATCTCAGCTATACCGCATGCCCCGAAAAAACCTGCCGCACCAGCACTAAGATTGGTCGGAGTATTGGCATTAGCCGTATTGAAAAAGCCCCCCTGCCAGGTGGTTTCGAGCAGCAATGCCCGTACAAATGCAGCATGCTGATCGGTAAGCGAATACCTTCGTTCGGTGATAATGGTTCCCAGAGGGAAATAGATTTTTTCAGTTCCGGGAGCAAAAACTTCGCTGACATCAAGTGTTTTCAGCACATAATAATAGAGCTTTGCCTTACATAAATCAGGGCTAGTGTTTTCATAACCCGGCGCTGTTGACCAGTCAAGCAGAATTTCAAACATGGCTGAACTCCCTGGATTATAGGGGAAAGGGACATTGGTGAAGTGAAAATTTGCATCCCCGGCATTCCTTTCATAGCCGATAAACTCCAGGTTTTCGGCCGGGGACAGATCAGCTTTGGCTGAATACAAATTACCTCCAACCGTTATGTTTAAGGTATAGGTCTTAGAGTTTATACCTGCAAAAGCTTCATTTGAAATATATGTTCCCTTCTTAACCGGATCTTCATGAAATGCATAAACCGACTGGTCAGCCGACACCAGCACCGTGGCACCGGAAACAGCCGGAGCCTGTTCGTTGATATTGGTTACAGGTTTCGAAATGTGGATAACCTGAAACTGCATTTCATCAGTGATTATGCCATCGACAACGATAAAATTGGTATTTCCCGTTTGTAACGGCCAATCCGTCGGCTCCTCACACGATTGCAGCAGCAAGGTAATAAGCAGGTATATAATAATCTTTCTCATCAGAACCTGAAAATGTAATTTAACGATGGAATTGCACCTGCTACCGAAATGGATGTCGGAATAATTTCAACTCCACCCTGGAGGTTGGACGGAACAACAATATTTCCATTATCGTCCATTATTTTATTGAAGTTAACCGAAAACGGGTTATGCCGCCCATAAGCATTATAAACTGTAAGCATCAGGCTGTGCTGGTAGCGTTTTTCGGGTTGGCTGATTACATAGGTAACTGAAACATCCAGCCGGTGATAATCGGGAAGCCTGTCGTTATTTTTTTTACCGTAAACAGGTACACTGTACCCGTTTAAATAATAGAAACCGATAGAAGAGGTGAACGGCGCCCCTGTAAGATATGTCCAATGCGACGAAAAACTCAAGTGCCTGCCGGTTGCATACGAAAAAGTAAGCCCGATATTATGCGGCCGATCGAAAGCGGCAGGGAACGCTTCGCCGTTGTTTACATCGGCAATCTGTTTCATCGCCCTGGAGTAAGCATAGCTGATCCAACCTGTTAATTTCCCTGAACTTTTTCGCAACAATGCCTCGAAACCATACGACCATCCGCTGCCAAACCTTAATTCGCCTTCTATAAGCGGGTTGATAAGCATATTGGCATGATCCTTATAATCGATCTGGTTGTAAAGTTTTTTAAAATAAGCTTCAACTGAAAAATCGAACTGCTTTTTCACCAGTTTACTGAAATAACCGATCGAAAACTGGTCGGCCTGTTGCGGTTTGATATTTGGACCGCTCGGCACCCATACCTCGAGGGAAGTAAAAGGGCTTGTGGAATTGGAGAGTACCTGCAGATGTTGTACTGTACGGTTGTAGTTGAACCGTAACGATGTTATATCGTTGATTTTATAGCTGATATTGATGCGTGGTTCAAAGTTCATGAAACTCTGATAGATTGTGCTTTTTGCCACCTGAACAGTATCGATCACATTGTGAAAGGCATCAAAGAAATATACCGACGAAGGCCCAAGATCGTTCCAGCGGGTAAGCCTTACCCCGTAACGGGCGAAAACCCGGCTCCCCAGTTGCTGCTCGTTGCTTGCATACAACACAATTTCAGTCGATTGATACTGTGAGGTATTTGATGCGTTTTCTTCATCATCAACAAACATTTTTCCCGGGTTACTCCTGTGGCCGGTAATTTCGATGCCTGCTTTTAATGTGTTTTGAGGATTGAGATAGTATGTAAAATCATTTTTCAGGGTGGCATTAGTGATGGAGGATGTCCAGTAATTCAGCGGGTCCTTGGTGATTTCGAGGTAGTAGTTGTACTTGCTTATATCAGCAGTTGTGTTTGAAAAGAGCCTGTTATTGAATATATGGTTCCACCGCAGAACGCCGGCAACATTTTTCCAGCTTATACCGAATACATTTCGTGTTACCGTGTTATCACGCTCAAAAACATCGCTTCCGGTAAACGTGGTGAGATACAGC
>CAISRK010000101.1 GCA_903887815.1 uncultured Bacteroidales bacterium
GCTGGTTTTTAGAGCTTACTGATTATGTCTTATATTGTTATATTCTCTGGAATTTGGGTCCTGGTCCAGATGGCTATCGGGATTGAGTCCTGGGACTTGTTCTTTTCCTATGCCGTTTCCACTATTTAAAGCAATCCGGTTTTATCCATAACTCAGAAACCATACCCGGTAAGTGTTAGTATAAGTTTCAGAGAAGCAGCCAGGAACAGAAATCCTCCGATGGGAGCTACTTTGAACCGGAGTGATCTGTTCCCAAATATGGAAGCAAGCGTGATTGCTGAAACAATCCCAATTAAGTAAAACACCCCGATCACAATCCAGTGAAGGAAAAGATTTGCCGAAAGCAGCCCTATTGCCAGGCCAATGGCCAGTGAAGCTATCCCTTCGACCAGAGCCGAAAGAAAAATGACTTTTGTATCAGCCTGATCAGGGGATTCACCCTGTTCAGATGGCAACTTTATTCCGGTCAGAAATACGCTCAGACCTATGATAAGAATTAGCACCAGGCTGATTGTCATATTCACTTTCTGATCGAAGCTGCCTGTTTTAGTACCTATATACAGGCCGGCCCCTGCAAGCAGGAACTGAACCGAAAGCATAATACCGGAATAGTTGATCCTGCGGAACAGCGGTTCTTTGGCCAGCCGTATCCCCGCATGGATGTAAGCGGGCCAGCTGCTGAAAACCAGGGCCAGGGCAAGAATAACTATTTTAAATGTACTCATCGGTAAGGTAAGCCTGTTTTGTTATTGGTTTTTATACACCATAGCGGCAATCGCCTCAAGGTATATTCGGTCGGTTTCACCAAACGAAGCGAATTCAGCGCTGTCCACATCTAGTACGGCCAGTATTTTCCCACCCTCACTACGGACTGGGACCACAATTTCGGAATTGGAGCGCGAATCACAGGCTATATGCCCGGAGAACTGGTGTACATCAGGTACCACAATACTCTGGTTTTGCGTTACCGAGGCAAGGCAAACCCCTGTGCCCTGCAATACCTGGCAGGCTAACGGCCCCTGGTAAGGACCAACAATAAGTTTATCCCCCTCAACAAAATAAAAACCGCACCAGAAAAAGTAATCAAACTTATGGCTTAGCACGGCCGCAATGGTTGCCATACGCGCAACCGGGCTGTCGGTTTTGGTAAGTAATCCTTCAAGCTGGCTGATAATCCGATGGTAACGGCCTTCTTTCCTTGTTTCGTCCATTTGTTGAAAATAGCCGGCAAAGATAGGGAAAAATTGGGTTGATGTGGGATGTATAGGATTCAAGATTTGCGGTTGTGGCCCTGGGACCTGGTATTGCGACTGCGGAAGACCGATGACCCCTTGCTACCGCGTTATTCACAAACAGATGCTAATTCTGTTTTATTTACATGCTAATAGTGTTTTAATCAGATGCTAATTCTGTTTTAATCAGATGCTAATTCTGTTTTTGGGAGACGCTTCTACTTTTTTGAAAATGGCACTCTTTAATTTTTCCAGAACCGCTCATGATTTTTTTGGAAGTTGCTCTCCGTTCGCGCACGTCTCAATTTTCCGAGGTACGCGGTATATTTCCCTTTCTATTTTTCTCGATGTTGCAGGGGAATCCTTCCCCTGGGCGAAGCCGAAAGGAGTAATTCCTGATTTACACAGTAGATTCCTGAATTTAACCCTTGGTCTTTGAATTTGGCTCTTAGGTCTATATTTTTTTGGTGCGTCCTTTGTCTTTATATCAGCGGCTAATAAAATTGCTAAGGGGCCGATGTTTCTATAAAGCGGGCGAAGCTTTCTGTATCGGCAACCATGGTTTTGATATCGCGGGCGAAGCTTCTAGTATCGACGCCAAAGTCTTGACTGACGTGCGTTTCCTGAAGCGAACCAGGTGATATTCGATTTTCCTATTGGTCCAAATTTTGGTGATTATTACAAATCCGGCTTGTAAGATATTTCTTACAATAAATTCAGATATATCCTACAATTTAGTTGTAAATTAAGAAATAATCTTGCACTCTGAAAAATGCCAGTTAGCTTACTTTGGTGAAAAGGAAAGTATCTTGGTTAACGAAAGCAACATTCATCTTTATTGCGGTTTTAAGAGCAAGTATCTTCTCGGTATTCCCAGGTTCAAGGATCGGAATTAAATAAGGAAGGGATTTATAATAATTAAGTAATTGCGACTAAGATAATCAGGAGATAGACACTTCAACTAACTTACAATTGTACTGACAAAAAAAAGGTAAAATTATGGATGAACAACAGACATTCAAACGAAAACTCAGCAACATGAGCATGTACTTCTTAAAAACTACTGCAGTTCACTGGCGCGTAAAAAACAAGTTGCAGGAAGAAGCCCAAAAAATAGCCCATGAAGTGGATTGTAAGCTTGTTAAAGAAACCAAACTTGATGAATTTATCGAAAGCCTATACGATGAAATTGAAATGCTAAACCAAAAACACATTCGCTGCACCCCCCTGCAGTTGCAACGATTTGATAGCCCGATACCCATCAACAATTACGATAAATTTTTCTTTATCGATGGGGTATTCCATATAGCTATTTACAAGGCAAAACGGGTTTAATTTTAATTCTGGTTCCTCTTTCATTGCCTGCATACAAAAACATTTACTCTGTTTCCACCTCCTGCTTTTTATTACCTTGATTTCACCTCCGTTCGCGCGTCTTCCTTTCTGACGCGTGCGTCATATTTCCCCTTCTACTTGTTCCCGATGTCGCATGGGAACCCTTCATGGGTTCCAAACCCTTGAAGGGTTTTATTCCCGATGTCGATGGCGAACCTCCGTTCGTGCGCGTCTTACCTTCCGACGCGTGCGGCACATTTCCGCTTCTATTTATTCCCGATGTCGCAGGGGAACCTTTCAAACAGCCTGCTGACCTTCGTAACGCATACTCCTGGTTACGGAAAAGGTTTACCGTGCAATGACCTGGAGGCGATTACGGAATTATTTTAACAAAAAAGATTGAATTACACATGGAAAGGAGTTAAATTTGTTGGAATACAATTCC
>CAISRK010000102.1 GCA_903887815.1 uncultured Bacteroidales bacterium
GGCACTTTTATTTTTAGTACTATTGAAATAAAAGAAACCCTGAAGATGTCGCAATAAACAATCCACAGGTAATCGCTTTCATGAAAGATCTGATCCGCTATAACCTCGAATCGATACACGCATCATAAACAAACTGTAAAGAAATTTACTAATAATTGTAAAACAAATAAAAAATGACCAAGATCACATCACTGGCTGATTTAAGAAAGATAAAAGCCGACGTTGAGACAAAAATGAGTCTTCGAGAAAGAAGCGAAACCCCTGAAAGCATGGTCCAGATCAGGGTTGCAATGGCGACATGCGGTATCGCATCCGGAGCCAAAATCGTAATGGACTACATGGTAAACGAGCTCGACAAACGTAATATCCCGGCTGTAGTGACTCAAACCGGATGCATGGGCTATTGCTATGCCGAACCTACTATTGAGGTGACTCGTCCCGGCCACCAACCCATCGTTTTCGGATTCGTTGATTCGAAAAAGGCAGACCAGATCATCGAAAAGTACATTAAAAACGGTGAACTTCTCGAAGGTATTATCCCTGTGAACTATGAAAATATTGAAGGCAAGTAATAAAACCAGGAGGAAATCAATATGATACAATACAAAATGCACCTGCTGGTGTGCGGAGGAACCGGCTGCAGGGCTTCGGAAAGCGAACAGCTTTTTCACAACCTCAAGAATGAAATAATAGAAAAGGGGCTGGAAACGGAAGTACAGGTCATTACAACCGGGTGCTTCGGATTTTGCGAAAAAGGGCCAATCGTTAAAGTACTGCCCGATAATACTTTTTATACCCAGGTTAAGCCTGAAGATGCAATTGAAATAATTGCCGAGCATATAATCAAAGGCCGGAGGGTTACCCGTTTGCTATACGTAAACCCGGAAACCGAAGAACATGTAGCAGATTCGAAACACATGGGTTTCTATCGTAAACAGTTGCGAATAGCTCTTCGAAACTGCGGATTTATTGATCCTGAAAATATTGAAGAGTACATCGCCCGCGATGGATATGCAGCCTTGGCAAAATGCCTCACTGAAATGACACCTGCCCAGGTGATTGAAGAGATGAAGAAAAGCGGCCTGCGTGGACGTGGTGGCGGTGGTTTTCCAACCGGGCTCAAATGGGAAATAACGAGCAAAAGCCAGGCTGACCAGAAATATGTCGTTTGTAATGCCGATGAAGGTGATCCGGGTGCATTTATGGATCGTTCGATTCTTGAAGGCGACCCACATTCCATAATAGAAGCAATGGCAATTTGCGGCTATTGCATTGGCGCTACAAAAGGTGTTGTTTACATCCGTGCCGAATATCCCCTGGCAGTTGAAAGGCTTAAAATAGCCATGAAACAGTCAAGAGAATTCGGGTTGCTTGGAAAAGACATTTTTGGAACCGGATTTGATTTTGAGATTGACATCCGTTACGGAGCCGGTGCATTTGTATGCGGTGAAGAAACAGCATTGATCCACTCGATGGAAGGCTTGCGTGGCGAGCCGACGATAAAACCTCCATTCCCAAGCGTTTCAGGTTACCTCGAAAAACCTACCAACGTTAACAATGTTGAAACGTTCGCGAATGTACCGGTAATTATTAATAAAGGCGCTGAATGGTTTGCTTCGATAGGAAGTGAAAAATCAAAGGGAACCAAAGTATTCGCACTTGCCGGAAAAATCAATAACGTCGGACTTATCGAAGTCCCAATGGGGACCACCCTAAGGGATATTATTTTCGAAATCGGTGGCGGTATTAAAGATGGGAAAAAATTCAAAGCGGTTCAAACCGGTGGACCTTCGGGAGGATGCTTAACTGAGAAGCACCTGGATATTCAGATTGACTTTGATTCGCTCACAGCAGCAGGTTCCATGATGGGATCGGGCGGCATGATCGTGATGGACGAAGACGATTGCATGGTATCGATAGCTAAATTCTATCTTGATTTTACGGTTGAAGAATCATGCGGAAAATGCTCACCCTGCAGGATAGGGAACAAACGCCTCAACGAAATGCTGGAGAAGATCTGCGAGGGTAAAGGGACAATGAAGGACCTTGACCTGTTGCGCAATCTTAGCCATGTAATAAAAGACACTTCGCTTTGCGGGCTGGGACAAACATCCCCGAATCCTGTTCTGTCGACAATGGACAACTTCTACCATGAATACCTGGCCCATATTGTTGATCATAAATGCCCAAGCGGCCAGTGCAAAGCGTTGTTGCAATACATAATTGAAGCTGAAAATTGTGTCGGCTGTACGGCCTGCGCCCGCAACTGCCCTGTTAATGCGATTTCCGGTGAGCGCAAAGGCATACACATCATTGATCAGACTACCTGTATCAAATGTGGTGCATGCCTGGAAAAATGTAAGTTCAACGCTGTGTTTATCAAGTAAGAAAGGGGAAGAAACCATGGAAATGATCAATATAAAAATAGACAATAAAGAATTGAAAGTAGCTCCAGGTACTACAATACTCGATGCTGCGAAGTCGGTTGGAATCAACATCCCGACGCTGTGTTACCTGCACCTTCACGATTTCAACATTACGAATAAACCGGCAGGTTGCCGTGTTTGCGTGGTAGAAGTTCAGGGTCGGCGCAACCTTGCTCCTGCCTGTGCAACTGATTGTTACGAAGGAATGGTAGTAAATACGCACAATATACGTGTACTCAATAGCCGCAAGACTGTACTTGAACTTATCCTCAGTGATCATCCTACCGACTGCCTTGTATGCTCAAAAAGCGGAAGCTGTGAATTGCAGAGTATGGCGCAGGATATGGGAATCCGGCAGATTGAATACCAGGGAGAACAATCGCATTATAAGGAAGATACTTCGCCTGCTATTATCCGTGATGTGGATAAATGCATAATGTGCCGCCGTTGCGAAATGATGTGCAATGAGGTTCAGACCGTAGGAGTGCTCTCAGCGGTAAACCGCGGATTTATGTCAGTTGTGGCACCTGCATTCGAAATGAACCTCGATCACAGTGTTTGCACCTATTGCGGGCAGTGTGTAGCAGTATGCCCGACAGGAGCACTCACCGAAGTGGATCACACCAACCAGGTAATACGTGCACTTGCTGATCCGTCAAAAACAGTAATTGTTCAAACTGCCCCGGCAGTAAGGGTAGCCTTGGGTGAAGAATTCGGCATGGAACCAGGCACATCAGTTACAGGAAAAATGGTTTCGGCCTTAAAGAATCTTGGTTTTGATTTTGTTTTCGATACTGATTTTGCTGCCGACCTCACTATTATGGAAGAAGGCACTGAATTACTCGATCGTATCACACGCCACCTAAAAGGAGATACCAGTGTAAAACTGCCTATTTTAACTTCGTGCTGCCCGGGCTGGGTGAATTTCTTCGAACACCAGTTCCCTGAAATGAATGATATCCCTTCAACAGCACGCTCGCCACAGCAAATGTTCGGTGCTATAGCAAAAACCTATTTTGCTGAAAAGCTTGGAATTAAACGGGAAAACCTTGTTGTGGTTTCAATTATGCCCTGTTTAGCCAAGAAATACGAATGCCAGCGCGAAGAGTTTTCGACCAATGGAAACCCGGATGTTGACTTTGCGGTTTCAACTCGTGAACTCGCACACCTGATCAAACAGGCAAATATTGATTTCAATATTTTGCCTGACCAGGATTTCGACCGTCCAATGGGTGAATCGACAGGAGCTGCGGTTATTTTCGGCACTACAGGCGGAGTTATTGAAGCTGCAGCCCGCACTGCCTATGAAATATTTACCGGAAAAACGCTTGAAAAAGTCGACTTCAGCCAACTTCGGGGCATGGAATGGATTCGTGAAGCAACTGTTGATTTTGACGGAACTCCGATCAGAATAGGCATTGCACATGGATTGGGAAATGCGCGAAAGCTCTTGCAAGATATCAAAGATGGGAAATCTCAATATCATGCCATTGAAATTATGGCTGCCCGGGAGGATGTATAGGGGGAGGCGGGCAACCTCTTCACCATGGCGACACAGGCATTTTAATTGCCCGTCAGAAGGCGCTCTATTCGGAAGACTCAGGCAAGACTTTACGCAAATCGCATGAGAATCCATACATCCAGCAACTTTATACTGAGTTTCTTGGTAAACCAATGGGTGAGAAATCGCATCATTTACTTCATACCCATTATTTCGACAGGAGTAAACCCGCCGAAATAGCTGAGTAAAAGGTAATGCATGTAAAACAATTAAAAGAAAATCGTTATGGCAAATATAAAAATTAGTGAACAGAAGGTTCTGCAAATTGAAGCCATCTGCAAAGAGTTCAACAACGAAAAAGGTGAACTGATTAACGTTTTGCACAGGACCCAGAGTCTGCTAGGATACCTGCCTGCCGAAGTGCAGGAAATTATCTCAAAAAACCTGAATTGTTCGGTAGCCCATGTATATGGAGTTGTTACGTTCTATTCTTTCTTCACCATGATACCAAAAGGTGAATTCCCGATCAGCGTGTGTATGGGTACAGCCTGTTATGTGCGTGGGGCAGAGAAAGTACTCGATGAATTTAAGCGTATACTCAATGTTCCGGTTGGACAAACCACTCCCGATGGCAAATTTTCGCTCAGCTGCCTTCGTTGTGTGGGAGCATGCGGCCTGGCGCCGGTAGTACTGGTCGGAGAAAAGGTATACGGACGCGTTTCACCCGATGGTGTTAAGGACATTATCAAAGAATACAGGCAAGGTTAAAACCCTGGTTCTAGTTTTTACGCCTCCTGATCAAGCATATTTCACAGGGCTGCTTCCGGAAACGGGAGCAGTCTTTTTTTTGTGCTTTACGGCTGGACCAGCAATGCAGTAATCACATTATTTTACCGGGAACACCTTAATCCGCATTTTTATCTTTATATTTGCTTATCCTTACTAAACACTCATTCATAACATGGATCAGGATTTAAATGAACTTAACCTATTTCGTCGGGAGATTGAACTTTTGAAATCAGAGAATGAAAGGCTAAATTCCAGGCTTCTGAGACAATTGGACTTTGAAAAACTCAAACTTGAAGCAGACAATATTAGTAAGCAAGCCGAAAAAGCCAACCGTATTAAATCGGACTTCCTTTCGATGATGAGTCACGAAATCCGCACGCCAATGAATGGCATAGTGGGGATGACAAGTTTGTTGCTTGATACTAAAATAACGCCCGAACAGCATAATTTCCTGGAAACGCTGCGTATAAGCGCCGATAACTTAATGTCTATTATAAACGACATACTGGATTTTTCAAAAATTGAAGCCGACAAACTTGTTCTGGATGAAAATCCGTTCGAATTGCGCAGATGCATAGAGGAAGCTCTCGATATTTACGCAATGAAAGCTATTGAAAAAGGAGTTGATTTACTGTATATGCTTCAACCTGAAGCACCTCCTTACCTTGTTGGCGACATGAAGAGACTGAGGCAAATACTCGGCAACCTGATTAACAATGCAATCAAATTCACTGATGCAGGCGAAATCTTTATTTCGGTAGAGAAAAGATCGCAAACAGATAATATCTGCGAATTGTTATTTTCGGTAAAAGATAGCGGTATAGGAATTCAAAAAGAAAAGCTTGCATTGATTTTTGATGCCTTTACCCAGGGAGAATCCTTTGTTTCGCGACGTTATGGAGGTACCGGATTGGGTCTGGCTCTAGCGCGGCACATTGTCGGTTTAATGGGAGGAACAGTATGGGCCGAGAGTGCACCTGGGAAAGGATCGACTTTCTACTTTACTGTCAAACTTAAAATAGCTGAAACTCCAACCACTAAACTTTATATTCGCGGGCAGATACCCGAACTTAAAGGGAGCAAAGTACTTATTGTGGACAGCGATTCCGCTTCGAGGCAAATTTTCAGTGTTCAATTCGATGCATGGGGTATGAAAGCAATCGTTGCTTCAACTGCCAAAGAGGCGCTACAAACAGTTGAAAGCGAGGAGACCAGCTTCGACCTGGGAATTATCGATATGCAGATAACCGGCTCGAGTGGCGTTGAGTTAGCCCAGGCTATCAGAGAAGTCCCGTTTAAAGGTGATATGCCTTTTATTCTGGTTTCATCGGTTGGAAAAGTAACGGAGTTACCGAAAGGATTGTTCGACGCTCAACTTTCAAAGCCGGTAAAACTCACCGATTTATTCGAGTTGGTACTTGGAGTTATGTCGGAAAACAGAAATCGCAAAAAGAATATTGCTGACCACAGTGTCGATAAAAAACTTGCCGATAAGTTACCCCTGAAAATATTACTTGCTGAAGATAATTTCACGAACCAGGAACTGGTTGTATCACTAATGCGCAAAATGGGATATACCATTGATGTGGCTGAAAATGGCAAGAAAGCGTTGGAATTTCTTGAGCATAAAACATACGACATCATCCTGATGGACGTACAGATGCCGGTAATGAACGGGCTTGAAGCTACACAGGCTATTATCGAAAAATATCCTAAAAATGAACAGCCGTTTATCATTGCAATTACAGCTAATGCAATGCATGGCGATAAAGAAAGATTCCTCGAAGCAGGTATGGTAGATTATCTGTCGAAACCCATACGGTTTAAAGATGTGCAGGAAGTGCTGATCCGCTGGGGAAGGAAAAAATATGCCCAATAACTAAAAATCCAGAAGTTTAAAACCTGAAAACTACCCGGTTTTGTTTTCATCATAAATTGCGGGATTTAAAAATGGAAGACTCGCAGCTCGATGAAATGGTTACCAGTGATACGAAGGAATTCTTGTTTTTCCCACCGGCATCTTGTAATTTTAATAAGGTAATCAGCAATAAAATATTGCTGGCTACTATAATAAGTTAACCTTGGAGCGCCTTCAAACAAACCAGGAACAAAGAAATCATAATTTTTATTCCAATGAAAAACATGGTCTACAGCGTTATAACCGGAACCGGCAGCTACATTCCTACTGTCGAGGTGAAAAATGAGAAATTCCTTGCCAGCGAATTCTACGATGGAGAAGGATCAAAACTTGATAAAAAAAACCAGGAAATTATTGACAAGTTCCTGGAAATTACAACTATAGGCGAAAGACGATATGTAAGCGATAACCTTGTTACTTCCGATATTGCTTACTTTGCAGCTGAAGATGCGATTAAATCGGCCAATATTGACCGGGAAGAACTGGATTATATCATTGTCGCACATAATTTCGGAGATGTAAAAAAAGACAATAAAAGGTCGGATTTTGTACCAAGTCTAGCTGCAAGAGTGAAACACAAACTTGAGATCAGGAATCCCAATACTGTTGCTTACGATGTAGCCTTTGGTTGCCCTGGCTGGTTGCAGGCTGTAATACAAGCTGATTATTATTTAAAATCAGGTGATGCAAATAAAGTACTCGTGATTGGTGCCGAAACTCTTTCGAGAGTATCGGACCCTCACGACAGGGACAGTCTGTTATATGCTGATGGTGCAGGGGCCGTTATACTTGAAGCCCGAAATAGTGAAACACCTATTGGTATTCTTGCACATAAAACCCGCTCTGACACATTTCTTCATTCGAAAATGTTACATATGGGGAAATCATTCAACCTTGATTACAAAGACAAGAATGAAACATTCCTCAAAATGAACGGCCGCAAGTTGTACCAGTATGCCCTGGAAACTGTACCGCAAGCTATTAAAGACTGCCTGGAGAAAAGCAATACCCCACTTGATAAAATCAGGAAAGTCCTTATTCACCAGGCAAATGGCAAAATGGATGATGCCATATTAAAAAGGCTTTACGCGCTTTACCAAATCACAGAAATTCCGGAAGAAATAATGCCAATGACAATTGCACTTCTGGGGAATACATCAGTGGCAACCTTACCTACATTGTTTGATCTCATAATGAAGGGCAAATTAGACCCGCATAAAATAACCGAAGGCGACACACTGGTTTTTGCTTCTGTTGGAGCCGGAATGAATATTAATGCATTGATTTACAAGGTCTAGAAAGATGACGTTGGTGCCCTCAGATAATGCTTGACTTAAAAGTAATACAGGGCATTAGCATCCTTTTCTGGAATATTTATATTTAATACACAGTATCCTTGTTCATATTTTACAAATAAGGACAATTTCGCAATCATAGTTTGTTTGTTTCATAAAAATTAATAATTTTGCACCCCTTAAACAAGGTGAGCGGACCCAGTAAGTCAGCGCGTAAGATTCATACGCCAAAGGCGGATAAGGGTTCAACAACAAAAGAATAGATTGAAATAATGGCGAGGTAGCTCAGTTGGTTAGAGCGTCGGATTCATAACCCGAAGGTCACGAGTTCAAATCTCGTCCTCGCTACATCTCAAAATCACATAATTAGCACAAAATCAAGGCTTCCAGAACGGAGGCCTTTTTTTATTTCAGCATATTCAGCATATAGAAAGGGTATTTGTCGTATATTTGTTTTACAATTGTTTTACAAAGGTTTTACGAAAACTACTTGAATATGCCTTCTTTCAAAGCTATAGCGCTAAAACACCAGATTAAGTCTGACAAGACGGTTAACATCAAAATTCGTGTTATACAAAACCGGAAAATCAAATACATTGGAACAGGTCTGACTGCGACAACTGCAGACCTTACAAAAACTATGAAAATCAAAACACAAGCTTTTATTGATGACACCAATGAAACAATTAGAGCATACCGGGACAAGTGTAACAAATCACCTGAGAAAGTTGAGCAGATGACAATTGATCAGCTAATTGATTTTCTTACCGCTGTAGAAAAGGAAATCAATCTGGATTTTATAGCATTCGGCAAAAGTCATATAGAAAAACTACAATTAGATAATAGAATAAGGACTGCGCAGGACTATCAAACTGCCATCAATGCGCTTAAAAGATATATTGAAAGGGATTATCTCATGGTTTCAGAAATTACAGTAAAGTTTCTAGCCAATTTTGCCACCTGGATAGTGCAGAATCCCGTAAACGCTAAGCAGAAAACGACAATGTCCCGTGCTCCCTCTCATTACCTCAGTAGTTTAAGGGCATTACACAATGAAATGAAATCTCAATACAATGATGAGGATCGAGGAATAATTCACATTCCTTTCAGCCCATTTGTAAAGTTCAAAATGCCTGCTGTTCCGATTACCAAGAAAAGAGCAATTGATGCAGAACTTGTAAAAGAGATATTTGATTTACCTGCTGAAGATATAAAGAACTCAAAGGGAACCAATAGGTATGACTTGGGCAAGGATTGTTTTATACTATCCTTCTGCCTGTTGGGAATGAACTCTGCTGATTTATTTGACTGCTCTGACATTAATAAAACCCGGATTGTATACAAGCGTAAAAAGACACGCACCCGAAGACGTGATGAAGCTGAAATAAGCGTGCAGCTGCAGCCGGAAATTGCTTCTTTGATTGAGAAATACAGAGATAAGTCAGGCGGCCGTGTGTTCAATTTCTATCAGACATATTCGAATGAAAGCAATTTTAATAAGGCAATCAATATGGGGTTAAAAACAGTTGGTACAAAGATTAAAGTAGATGACCTGGAATTTTATGCAGCGCGTCATTCCTGGGCTACTATTGCACTCAATAAAGTTGGGATTGACAAGTACACTGTTCATTCAGCATTGAATCATGTTGATGATGCCATGAAGGTAACAGATATATACCTTGATAAGGACTGGAGCCTGATAAACAATGCAAACCGTAAGGTACTGGACTTTGTGTTTAAGAAAAAAGAAATCCCGGCACCTATTAATGAAGCCGGGGTGAAACCTAAGCGTAAACCGAAGAAATTAGCTGAACCAATTTCGGAAAGTTAGAAACCTTCTTACTCTAAATAAGGCAAGGGCGATTGCAAGTACCCAGGCTATACCGCCTGACCATAAAAGAAACTTTTCAAAAATGTTTAACGAATGTTTTACAGGTTTTTCAACCGGGTAAGGAACCCTAATTGTTTTTTGATTTAGTGTAACTGTTTCTTTATTAATACCTTGTATTACTTGTTGGATATCAGATTTCACCTGCTCCAGGGTGTGCTTCAACTGACTGTTTTCAATCCATGCTTTGGATATGGCATATTTTGTTCTCAAAATTGAGACAGGAGTTGTAATGCTATCAGTAACGGCAACAAAAACACTATCGTGTACAATTTCTCCGGGAATGTGTACATAAATAGTTGTATCGCGTACAATTTCTTTTGTTTCCCGTACAATTATACTGTCCAAGATCTGCCATGGGCAACCATACTTATATGCTGCAAGTTCATAGTTTCGCTGTGCTTTCGCACATTTACGATCGCGGA
>CAISRK010000103.1 GCA_903887815.1 uncultured Bacteroidales bacterium
AAGTGATCTCATTGCGCAGGAAAGCATGCACAGCTACCTCGTCGGCAGCATTCATAATACAGGGCATATTCCCGCCAAGGCGGATGGCTTCGTAGGCAAGGTTAAGGCAGCGGAAATTATCCTTATCCGGCTTTTCGAATGTGAACTGCAGGCACTCGTCGAAACTGAATTTTGGAAACTGCGAAGGAAGCCTTTGAGGGTAGGTGAGAGCGTATTGTATCGGAAGGCGCATATCGGGCAATCCCATCTGGGCTTTTATGGATCCGTCGGCAAACTGCACCATCGAATGGATGATACTCTGGGGATGCACAACTACTTCAATCTGATCGGTTTCAAGGTTAAAAAGCCATTTTGCTTCAATCACCTCGAGGCCTTTGTTCATGAGCGTTGCCGAGTCGATGGTGACTTTACAGCCCATATTCCAGTTCGGATGTTTTAGGGCCTGTTCCCTGGTAACTTTAGTGAGTTCTTCGCGTTTCATTCCCCTGAACGGGCCACCCGAAGCAGTTAGGATGATTTTCTCGACCGGGTTGTGAAATTCGCCTGCAAGGCATTGAAATATAGCCGAATGCTCCGAATCGACAGGGTAAATATTTACTCCTTTTTCGCGGGCCAGTTTGGTAACAAGTTCGCCTGCCACAACGAGTGTTTCTTTATTTGCAAGGGCAATAGGTTTGCCTGCAGCTATGGCACGCAGCGTGGGTTTGAGGCCACTCCAGCCAACCAGGGCGACAAGTACCATGTCGACCGTGTCCATTTCGACCACCTGCTCTATGGAATTGCTTCCTCGGTATACTTTTATATCAAAAGGGTCGAGGGCTTCGAAAACGCGCTCGTACATGCTTTCTTTCCCGATTACAACGGCATTGGGCATAAATTCCATAGCCTGTCGTATCAGCAGGGGTGCATTGGAATGGGCCGTGAGCACCTCCACTTCAAGTTTGTCGGGATGCTGCTTTATTACTTCAAGTGCCTGTGTGCCGATTGATCCGGTGGATCCAAGTATAGCAATGCGTCGCTTCATCAAAAAACGATATAATCTTTCGGATTAACCGGGATACCGTTGATCCAAATCTCGAGATGCAGGTGGGGACCGGTTGAAAGTTCGCCGCTTTCGCCGATAATAGCAATAGTTTCGCCTGCATTCACAATGTTTCCTTCTTTTTTCAGCAGTACCGAATTATGTTTGTAAACAGTGATAACGTTCCCGGGATGCTGAATTGCAATCACATAACCGGTTTCCACAGTCCAGCCCGAAAATATTACAGTTCCGTCCTGGGCTGCTTTTATACCCTCGTTGCGTGCTGCAACTATATCAATCCCGAAATGCTTTTGCAACGGATTAAATTCGCTGGTTACCGTTCCTCTGATCGGCGGGAAAAAAGTAAGATTGTGAATAGGTGTACCTTTCACAGTTGTAATATCCGATTGAAAAAGATTGTATTTACTTGCATTTTCGTATTCAACCCTGAGGGCTGAATCCTCGGGCGAGTGTTTGTCCTTAATATTCTGATAATTACGAACCTGCGCTGTATCAACAGGTTTCATCTCCCGTTCATCAGGCAAATTGCCGCTAAGTACCTTTTTTAAATTTTCGAGATATCTTTCCTGCGCCCGCATTGCATACGAAACTGAATCGGACCGTAGCTGCAGTTCATAAATACGTCTTTGCAAAGTAACATCAGTGTAACCCGGGATATATTCCTTTAATGGCGTGAAAGCAATAATATAAGTGGTTATAAGTACAAGGATAATAGAAAGTAAACCAATAGCAATAAAAACATTAAGCCTCGAAAGCTTGAAAGAAAGCCTCTCCTCGAGAGTTTCTTCATTCAAAATCACAAGCCTGTACTGATCGCGTATCCG
>CAISRK010000104.1 GCA_903887815.1 uncultured Bacteroidales bacterium
GATTCGCTGCCAGGAGCAGTAATTACAGCTGCACTTCCAAGTTCGGGACACTTTTCAAGTAATACAGGTAAACAAAATTTTGTAGTATTTTCATCAACAAGAATGTAAATTCCGGCATGACGATATGCTGCGAGCAGTGTGCGTAACTGTTCCCAACCCTTTGTCCCGGAGAATATAGAATCAGTTTCGTATATGTTGTTCATTTTACATCAGGTTACTCAGATTCGGAAAAACCAAATTACGGGTCGTTGTTTCTTTATTAATAAGATGTTGATTCCTCAATTTCCCGAACAAAATTATTACAGTTATAGATGTGAAAATCAGCAACATTTATAGGCTTTAATAATTGTCAATACCCAGACAAATATCAGGATCCGGAGAAACAAAAAACCGCTTTAGTTACTGGAAAAGTACAAAATTAAATATAAACCTCCAGTAAAATCCGCCCTATGCGATAAAAATAGGTATTAGTTGCTTTTGTGCCCCGCTCAGCCTGACTCTTCTGTTTTGGGATATAACCTATTGGGAAAGCCTTCCGGAGCCGGCCAGGCTGAATTTCGGCAGCTTAACGAAAATGAAAAATAATTATTGATTTTAAATCAATGCACAAGCCTTCGTATTAAAAGCTTTTTACATTTGCAATAAATATATATCTATATGCTTTCATTTGAAAACACCGAGGTCGCATTTCGTTACAAAAGCAATCCGGATCTGTCGAGGGCCAGCATGCTCTTTCATACTATTGCCAGTCCGGGGCTGGTTAAAATTGGCAAATCGCTCACTTACTTCGCATTAAAATTGCATTTACCTATTGCCTGGGTTATAAAACCAACTTTATATAAACATTTTGTGGGTGGCGAAACCCTTGACGAATGCGAAAAAACAGTTAAGCTGCTTCGGAAATACAATGTTCGTTCCATCCTCGATTATTCGGTCGAAGGTGGGAAAGATAAAGAAACCATGCAACGCACCCTTGAAGAAACACTTCGCTCGTTGGTTCATGCAGCAAAACATCCTGATATCCCGTTCTCCGTTTTTAAACCTACTGCATTTGCATCGCAGCAGGTACTCACGCTGGCATCGGAAAATACAAGTATCGACAGTCCGACTGCTGATGCCATCCGTTTTTTCAGGGAAAGTGTCGAAAAATTAAGCCTTACAGCTTTTGAAAATGATATTCCAATTATGATCGATGCTGAAGATTCGTGGTACCAGCCCTTTGTCGACCAGGTAGTTACCGAAATGATGGAGAAATACAACAAGAAGAAAGCTATCGTTTACAATACACTGCAGATGTACCGTACCGACCGGCTTGAATTCCTTAAGGAATCCCTTCGCAAAGCCGAAACTGGGAATTATTTCCTGGGAATTAAATTTGTTCGTGGCGCTTATATGGAAAAAGAGCGTAAACGCGCTGCCGATAAAGGTTACCCCTCACCTATTCAGCCCGATAAGGCCGCTACCGACAGCAACTACGACGCCGGTATTGCATTTACCATGGATCATCTCGACAGGATTTCGGTATTTAACGGTTCGCATAACGAAAAGAGCAACCGTTTGCTTACTGAACTTATTGCCCAGAAAGGCCTCCACCGCGACGACGACCGCATCTGGTTTTCGCAATTATACGGAATGAGCGATCATATCAGTTTTAACCTTGCCGAAGAAGGATACAATGTAACCAAGTATATCCCGTACGGACCTGTCCGTAACATTTTACCTTACCTGATCCGCCGGGCCGAAGAAAACACTTCAATCTCAGGTCAGACCGGTCGTGAACTGGGCCTTATTGAACTGGAGAAGAGAAGAAGGAAAAATATCTGAAACTTATCATGTTTTGCTTTATAACAGGTAAAATCAAGCTCAACTTGGTTCATTTTGCAAAGTTTTGCCTTTGGAATCAAACTTTTATTCGGCAAATAAGAGAGGCTGGAGAAAACCAGGTGAGATACATTATTTAGAAAGAATTTGCTGGGAAACACCCAGCCTCTCACAGCCTGATGAGTCTGTGTCAATCAAAACTCAAAAAGAACAGCAACAATATAAGCGAAACCTTTTACAAAAGTCATTCGTTTCATTTATAGTTGGCTCACATATAGAGTTTGTTATTCCGGGTGAAATTTCAAATTCGTTAAGGGATTAGGTATCACTATCCCCGACTGCAATATTTCAGGCATTTCCTTTATTGGCAGGTTGCCAAATATTTTTATATATTCCTCGTTATTGCATAAAGAGAAACAGATACTCATTAATTTATAACTTCCCTTTTTAATGAGTCGTGAATTTCTTTACCCAATTCAAAACACAAATGTTCATCAATGCAAAAAAACTCCGTAATTTGGCTCTGAATTTACAGCGGAAGTTCATTCACATGGTGTAAAGAAATTGCTGAACGACATGTTTCACTTTCTTTGATTATCACCATACCTAATACCTCATGCACCAGAAAGACTTACATGTGAAATCCCAAACTGATTTTGAAACAGATGAATAGCAACTTAAAACTTTGGTTAAAAATGAAATTCCATACCAGAACTGGCTTCACAATTGTATCGTTATTATTGGTACTTTGTTCCTTTTTACTTAACTCATGTAAAGATGAAGTTTCCCTGCCGCAGATTGGAGGTTACGATAATGCCGACCAGATAGGAGCATCCAACCTAATGGCTCACTGGGATTTTGAAGATAATCTCAAAGAGTCAGTATCAGGCATTTTACCTGATTTTCAAAACAACCTGACATTTGTACCAGGTATTAAAGGGAAATGCATCGCCCTCAACAGCGGTATAGTTCAGTATAACAGTATTCCTGCTTTAAGCTCATTACCCAGTTTCACTGTAAGCGCCTGGGTGAAACTAGCCAATAACGGAACCTCTTCCACTATGGTTTTCTCCTTAACAAGGCCTGATGCATGGGAAGGGGCTGTTAATATGATGGTTGAAACCAATTTGTCACCAGCCACAAACGACACACTGAATCTTAAATGTCTTATCGATACAAAGGTTGGAACAGCGGTTTCAACGCAGGAAAATCATAATGACCCTTCAAAAGGTGGCGACCAGGTTTTTAAAAGCCCAAATGCATGGTTCCAGATCGTGAATGTTTATGATGCTTCAAAATCAAAGTTGTACGTGTATGCAAACGGCATCAAAATCGATGATCCTGCTCTTGAGTCCCGCATTTTCAATACGATTCCCCTTGGTGCTTTATCGTTCTTCACTCCTACCCAGGTTGTAATTGGTGCATTCTCATACAATGTCCCTAGCTGGGGCAAGACACCTGAAACCTGGATGAAGGCTATGACCGGCCAGTTAGACGAAATCAGGGTATGGAACTCCGCCTTAACACCTGAAACCATTTCTTCGTTATACAAATTAGAACTTGCTGGTAGATAAATAAATAATAAACGACTTAACTAGCCGGATGAGATTAGCTATTCGCATAACACTCATTTTTCTGCTGGCCCAATCATTATGTGTTGATCTGGTAGCTCAAACATCCTGTTTTGTTACCCATTATAGCAGTTCACTTTACCGAGCAGGCAGCCAGAACTGGTCGATTGACATGGATAGGGAGGGCTTCGTATATTCTGCCAATAACAACGGGCTTATGAAATACGACGGGGTAAGGTGGAAAGTATATCCTTTGCCAACCCGAAAAATTGTGCGATCAGTATCCGTAAGCCCGGATGGAAGAATTTATACCGGGTCAAATGAAGAATTCGGCTTTTGGACAAAGGATGAAACTAAGCAAATGAAGTATACTTCACTGTTGCCTTTATTGCACAATTTTGATCTGCATAACCAGGAGATATGGAAAATTGTTCAATTCCGGAATAAAGTCTATTTCCAGGGATTTTCGAGTTTGTTTGTTTATGATCAGAAAACCGTAAAGCCAATTCAGTTGCCTGGTTCAATTGTATTTCTACTAAAAGCAGGAAATCGTCTTTTCGTTCAGGCTGTAAAAGGGAACCTTTTTGAAGTAATCAACGATAAACTGGTCAATATCGACTATAATAACAATCTTACTAATACTGAAGTTAAAACTATTCTGCCTTTTGGTGAAAATCACTTTCTGATCGGGACCTCATCCAACGGATTATACTTGTTTAATGGTAAAACAATTCTACCCTGGGATGTTGCAGCTAATCCCTTATTAAAGGAATACCAAATCAATAATGGAATTGCATTTGGCAACAAGCTGGTATTTGGAACTATTGTTAAAGGAGTTCTTGTTCTTGATAAAGCAGGTAATTTACTGAATCACCTATACAGCGAAAATGATTTGCAGAACAACACAGTTCTTTCGCTTTGCAATGATAATGATCAAAGTATATGGGTTGGTCTCGATAATGGAATTGATAATGTTTCCTTTAACAACCCGGTTGATATTTACCCCGGCCCTAATGAATCACTGGGAGCAGTTTATACGTCAGTACTCAAGGACGATGTTCTCTATATAGGCACCAACAGGGGTATTTTTACTTATAATAAGGTTGGGGATCAATTTATTCACACTGGATTTATCCAAAATTCGCAAGGCCAGGTATGGCAACTCAGGAATATTGACGGAACATTATTTTGTGGCCATAATGACGGTACTTTTAGTATTGAAAAGAATACCCTGAAACAAATTTCAGATATTAAGGGTGGTTACATGCTGCAAAAGGTTCTCATTAAGGGTGTTGAATACCTGATACAAAGCACCTATACAAGTTTGGTTATTTATAAAAAAGAAGGGGAAACATGGGCTTTAAAAGGTCAGGTTGCAGGATTCGTTGAGCCCGGTCGGTTTATTGAAGCTGATCATCTCGGGAATATATGGATAGGACATCAGGTGAAAGGTTTATACCGTCTTCGCTTAAATGAAACTTTGGATAAAGTTGTAGAAAAGCAGTTCTTCGATGAGAAAGACGGCCTTCCGTCGCAAACCAACATCAGGGTTTTCAAGATTGCAAACCGGGTAGTATTTTCAAACGGAGAAAAGCTTTACACCTGGGATGACCTGAAGCAGAGAATAATAGCTTACGACGAGATTAACGTTCAACTGCAAGGCTTCGAAGCAGCAATATCGATAACCGCTATCGATGAACACAATTACTGGCTAGCAACAAAAACCGAAGCTGCACTATTTAATTTTAGTGCAAGCAAACCCGTGATGCTCTACCGGCTCATTTATACACAGTACTCCCTGTCACTTGTCGAAAACTATGAAAATATCGTGCCATTGTCCGAAAACCTCTATCTTATATGCCTCAACAACGGATTTGCTATTTTCAACAAAGCTCTTTTATTGAAATCACATTCCGGGGATTCGAAACTGATAATACGGGATTTTATATGCCAGGATGCAGCCGGTAACATTATAAATCTTGAAGCCCAGGGGGCTCTGATTACGCTTCGGAATGCGTACAACAACATCGCTATCTCTTATTCAACTATTCAAAACCCATGTTCCAGGAAACTATACCAGTATAAACTTGAAGGCATTGATGGGGAC
>CAISRK010000105.1 GCA_903887815.1 uncultured Bacteroidales bacterium
CCCACTAACGAAGGCACTTCACCTCTTTATACCTGGTACCGAAACGGGATTCAGGAGCCAAACCCAACTCCCGGTGTCCCTCAATTGACCTTTAACAACCTTATGAACGGGGATGTAATTCATGCTGTTATAAATTCGAGTGTTCCATGTGCTATCCCAAACAATATACCCTCGGCAAATATTGTTATGTCGGTTATCACTATCGTGACACCACCGATTAATTCACCTGTAAGCATTGTTGGAGGGGCACAAACTGTATGCGAAGGAATTCCGGTTGAATATTCTATTCCCGCTTCAGGGGCACTCTGCAACTGGTTCACAACGCCAGCCGGTGCGGGAAATATTACTCAATCAGGTCCGGGTACTAATATTGTAAATATCAACTGGAACGCAGCGGGAGTTTATACATTAAGCGCTAGTGAAACGGCTAATGGATGTACCAGCACACCTGTTGATTTATCCGTTTTTGTAAATCAAACCCATACTGCCACAATTGATATTACACCTGACAAAAACCCTGTTTGTGCCGGTATACCCGTAACTTTCAGGGCCGATCAGCAATGGGGAGGCAATATACCGCTTTTCAGGTGGTATGTAAACGGAGTTCCGCGAACAACTCCGGGAACCTCAATATTTTTTACTTACATCCCTGTAAACGGCGATGTCGTTTATGCCGAACTGATGCCTGATGCGCTCTGTTCATTCCCGAAACCGACGATATCAGCTTCAGTTACCATGCAGGTAACACCTGTTGCTGTGCCGGCTTTAAGCATTGCCACGCCGGCAACTTCACTTTGCCCCGGCGACCTCGCAACTATTACCGCCACAGGTAGTTTCGGGGGGCCAAACCCGGTTTATTCCTGGTATAAGAACGGCATGCTTATGCCGGGTGAGGTAAATCCAACCCTTACACTGGTGCCTGTTGATGGTGACCTTATTTATGCCAAAATGGTTTCGAGCCTCACGTGTGCTACACCTCCCCTGGCTAATTCAGCCACTATTAATTTCAGTATAAAAGCAAACCAGTTAGTTGGATTAACAGTTAATCAACAACCCACACTGTGCACAAACGATGCGGTTACCATCAAAGCCAATCCTGTAAATGGAGGCACTGCACCAGTCTATCAGTGGTATCTTAATTCAGCGCTTGTTGGCGGCCAGCAATCACAGTTGTATACTGCAAATCTGAATCCCGGTGATAATGTTTATGCTGTTGTGACCTCTTCACTAGTGGGTTGCGCGGTCGGAAACCCGGCAACCTCGGCAGCAATAATAGTTAACAAACCTCCTTTGCTCGATATCACGAAAGTGGATACTGTTGGCGAAAGCTGCAATCTGAAAAATGGAATTATTACAATAACTGCCGGAGGCGGAACAGGGGCTTACCTGTATTCCATATTATCGACACCAGTCTGGACGGCCAACCCCGTCTTTAACTCACTTGATGGTTTAATCCCTTACAACGTACAGGTTAAAGATGCAAACGGCTGTATCGCTGCAAAAGGAATTTATATCCTGGCCGACAAACCCGGCCCAACGGTTTCCGCCTCGGGACAGGGTGATTACTGCAAAGGTGATTCCATCACACTTATAGCTACCTCCACAGTCCCAATGACTTATACTTGGAGCGATCCGGCAGGTGCCATTAAAAGCAACAACGACAGCCTTGCGCTTGGAAACCTGGTTACAGCTGATGCCGGAAACTATTCCGTAATCGGGATTGATCCACTAGGCTGCCACGATACAGTTTGGCAGAAAATAAACGTAAATATATTGCCGGATGTAAGTCTTGGATCGCCGAATGCCTTTTGTGCCGGCACCGTGCATAAATTCACACCTGGTCCAGGTTATTCGGCCTACCTCTGGAACGACGGCAGCACCGATTCGGTATTCATGGAAAAGGATGAAGGCGTTTATTGGGTGAAAGCGACTGATGCCAACGGGTGTATTGCTTCCGATACTGCATTTTTAATTCCATGCTACAAGGTATATATCCCCAATGCATTTTCGCCAAACAGGAACGGCATTAACGAAGTATTTAAACCCATACTCGGTGACCTGGTATTACATGATTATGCCATGTACATTTTCGACCGTTGGGGAAAAGAAATTTTTACATCCGACAATTATGGCATTGGTTGGGACGGATCTATCAAAGGACAGATCGCCGAACCCGGAATATACAGCTATTTCATCACTTACAGGCTGGTTGATCCACTGAATCCGACAGCCAATGACCTGACCAAACTTCGCGGTACACTTACACTTGTAAGATAATATTGGTTAATTGCCTGCGGTAATTGTTGTTGCCGGATGCTACAAAATCAATCCGGACACAGACTAATAAGTATTACTCATTCTAAAAAAATAAAGCCCGGTTTGCATGTTGCAGGCCGGGCTTAAAAATATTCATTTTCCGACTTTTACTTAAATAGCTTGATTATATCGTTCCCATTGGCAAAAATAAGCAGGGCGAAAAGCAGCACCATACCAGTTATCTGCGCATATTCCATAAACTTATCGCTGGGCTTGCGGCCGGTAATAATCTCATACAGTAGGAACATAACATGCCCGCCATCGAGTGCAGGTATAGGCAGTATATTCAATACTGCGAGCATCAGCGAAAGAAATGCAGTTAGTCCCCAGAAAGCCTCCCAGTCCCAGGTGGAAGGGAAAATGCTTCCGATTGTGATAAATCCGCCAACTGATTCATACGCTTTAGCCTCAGGTTTGAACAGGAGTTTCAGCGATTTCAGGTAATCGGCGGTTTTCTCGTAAGCTTTTACAGTACCAGCCGGTATAGCCTGCAATATATTATAATTATGCTCTTTAAAGGTAAAATAACCTGCCGGTGATTTCGGGGCAACGCCGATTAAACCTCGATCCGAAACCTGGACAGCCAGTGTAACTGTATCCGTTCCACGCAGCACATTAACATTAACCTTTTCGCTTTTATGACTCAGAACAACATTCTTGAATTCATCAAAAAAGGGAGTGCTCTGCCCGTTGATACCAATGATTTTATCCCCAACCAGCATACCGGCCTTTTTCGCATTCGAGCCGGGAGCAAAATCCGCAGCCTCGAAAGGTATACGAACACTTATAAAGTCAGGGGATTTGTGTTTAATAACTTCCGATATCAACGCCGGGGGAATTGTAACTTCCATGGGCTGGCTGTCGCGCACAATCTGGATGGTTTTAACATCTTCGAGTAATAGCGTGGCCGGTATTCTGAAAAAATCCTCTACAGGTTTATTATCGAGTGTCAGGATTTTATCACCATTACGGAGACCTAATTTTTGCCCCAGCGTATCCACAGTAATACCGTATTTTACTTCTGCGTTGGGCAGGTACTGCTCACCCCACCATGCGAGCATAACCACGTAAATGCCAATTGCCAGGAGTACGTTTACAGTAACACCCCCAAGCATCACGATAAGCCGCTGCCATGTAGGTTTCGACCTGAATTCAAACGGCTGGGCCGGGAGTTTCATGGCTTCCTTGTCCATGGATTCGTCGATCATGCCCGAAATTTTAACATAACCGCCCAGGGGGAGCCAGCCAACACCGTATTCGGTTTCGCCTTTTTTAAATTTGAATAACGAAAACCAGGGATCAAAGAAAAGGTAGAATTTCTCGACCCGTATTTTAAAAACCCTTGCGGCAAGAAAATGCCCGAATTCGTGAAAGATCACGAGAATTGATAAACTGAGAAGCAGCTGGGCTACTTTTATAAGAATGACCATCCGAAATATTTGCTATGATTAAGATTAATTTTCCCCGTGTAAAACGGGCTGCAAATTTACTGCTTTTTTGCTCTTGAAAACCAAGGTGCCGAAATAGGCTGTTATTATTTACCGGTACCGATTAAGATAATAGATTTTGAATTTCAATATTCTGTTTGTTAAAATCACGAATTTTCGGTGCCCGGAGTATCAACTAAAATTTTCGAAGCAACTCTGTCGCAAATGCCCTGGCCTCATTATCAGTAGATTCGTAATCGTTAAGGGTAGGATTGCCAACGAAACCGGCATTTGCCATGCATTGTTCGATAAGTTCAGGGATCTGGAGGAAAGTGATCTCCTCTCTGAGGAATGCATGAACTGCCACTTCGTCGGCGGCGTTCATAATGCAGGGCATATTGCCGCCCAGGCGCATGGCTTCGTAAGCCAGGCTCAGACAGCGGAAATTTTCCTTATCCGGTTTTTCGAATGTAAACTGCAAGCACTGGTCGAAACTGAATTTAGGGAATTGCGACGGCAGCCTTTGCGGATAAGTTAGCGCATATTGTATTGGCAGCCTCATATCGGGCAGACCCATCTGGGCTTTTATCGATCCGTCGGCAAACTGAACCATTGAATGTATTATGCTTTGCGGGTGTACAACCACTTCAATCTGATTCATTTGAAGGTTAAAAAGCCACTTTGCTTCAATCACTTCGAGGCCTTTGTTCATAAGGGTTGCCGAGTCGATGGTTACTTTACAGCCCATATTCCAGTTCGGGTGTTTTAATGCCTGCTCCCTGGTTACCTTCACCAATTCATCGTGTTTCATTCCCCTGAACGGGCCACCCGAAGCGGTAAGAATAATTTTTTCGACCGGGTTGTGGAACTCCCCAGCCAGGCATTGAAAAACAGCCGAATGCTCCGAATCGACAGGGTAAATATTTACACCCTTCTCACGGGCAAGTTTGGTAACCAATTCGCCGGCTACAACCAGGGTTTCCTTGTTTGCAAGTGCGATCGGTTTGCCTGCATTAATGGCACGGAGGGTGGGTTTTAAACCGCTCCAGCCGACCAGGGCTACCAGAACCATGTCAACCGTGTCCATTTCTACAACCTGCTCAATGGAATCGCTGCCGTGGAATACTTTTATATCGTATGGATCAAGGGCTTCGAAAACACGTTCGTACATGCTTTCCTTGCCTATTACAACAGCATTTGGCATAAATTCCATTGCCTGCCTGATAAGCAGGGGCGCATTGGAATGTGCCGTAAGCACCTCAATATCAAGTTTGTCGGGATGTTGCTTTACAACCTCCAGAGCCTGGGTGCCGATTGAGCCTGTTGATCCGAGTATAGCAAGGCGTCGCTTCATCAGAAAATAATGTAGTCTTTCGGATTCACCGGGATTCCGCTGATCCAGAGTTCAAGGTGAAGGTGCGGACCGGTCGAGAGTTCGCCGCTCTCCCCTATTATGGCAATGGTCTCGCCAGCATTCACGATGTTCCCTTCTTTTTTCAGCAGAACCGAATTATGCTTATAAACGGTTACAACATTACCAGGGTGCTGTATAGCAATAACATAGCCGGTTTCCACCGTCCAGCCCGAGAAAATCACCGTGCCGTCCTGGGCTGCCTTTATAACCTCATCGCGGGCTGCAACAATATCAATCCCGAAATGCTTGCGCAAAGGATCAAATTCGCTTGTCACTGTCCCTTTTATAGGCGGGAAGAACGTGAGATTATGCATCGTTGTGCCTTTGGCTGACGGCATGTCGGATTTGAAGAGGTTATACTTGCTGGCATTTTCGTATTCCGTGCGGAGAACCGAATCCTCCGGTGAGCGTTTATCCTTAATATTCTGGTAATTACGCACCTGTGCTGTATCGAGAGGTTTCATTTCACGCTCATTTGGCAGATTTCCGCCAAGCACTTTCCGCAGGTTCTCGAGGTAACTTTCCTGCGACCGCATGGCAAACGCAACTGAATCGGAGCGAAGCTGCAATTCGTATATACGCCTTTGCAGGGTAACATCAGTATAACCCGGGATATATTCCTTAAGTGGGGTGAACGCTATAATATAAGTAGTAATAAGAACAAGTACTATTGATAACAAACCTATGGCAATAAATACATTAAGCCTCGAAAGTTTAAATGAGAGACGTTCTTCGAGCGTATCTTCATTCAAAATCACAAGCCTGTACTGATCGCGTATCCGGCGTAACAGCAGCTTCCAGATTTTAGTTCCTTCGGATTTAAGTTTCATTTTTACCAACTCGTGGGTTTTATTTTGCAAACCTACCTAAAATAAGAAAAGTGAACACTAAAAGGGCAAAATATTATTTCATAAAAGTCCTTAAAATATTCCCTTAAACACTGTATTACAGCGTATTGAGCAAGAACATTAATCAAGCCAGGTAAACCGTGAAATGTACCCGCAGTATTTTTCATGTAAATGTACAACCAATATGGCAATTAAAGGGATATATATCAAACCCGACAAAATCCACTCACTACTAACTGGCTGTTTTAAAGTAAATGGCAACAAAACGCGACTTTTGGAGGGAAATTCGAAAAAATGAAATATTTTTGCACTCTTTGAGTTACTATATAGTTACAATAGCATCCTGGTAAATTAATACATCCTACCCCTTTGAAATTGAAAGTACTTATCCGTTTTTTTTTCGTACCGTTTTTAATTGCCGGTCTGGTATTTTTATATTCCTGCTCTACAAAAAAGAATACCTGGTCGCGACGGGCTTACCATAATGTGTCCACGCATTACAACATCTGGTGGAACGGCAATGAAGCCTTTAAAGCCGGGAAATCCACCTTAAATAATAGTGTTTCAGATAATTACACGTCAATACTGCCTGTATACAATTATGGCACACCGGAAGAAGCACGCAAGATTTATTCCGATATGGACAGGGCAATTGAAAAAGCCGGTGTCGCAATTCCACGGCATTCCATGTATTTCAGCAAAAAGGAATATAACAAGTGGATTGATGATTGTTACCTTCTGATCGGAAAGGCGCAGTTCTACAAACAGGACTACACCAATTCGCGCCGTACCATGGAATACCTTATGAATGAGTATGAAGGCAAACCAACTGAGCTTGAAGCAGCATTATGGGAAAGCCGTGGGTTCCTTCAGCAAAAACGATATGAGGATGTGGTTGCCCAGGGCGAAAAACTGGAGGCTATACTGGCAAAGCAAAAAGTCCCTTACAAAATACAGCGTGAAATCCCTTTGCTGTATGCCGATTATTACATCCAGACTGCAAATTACGAAGCTGCAAAAACCAACCTGAAACAAGGTCTGGCACTGGCATCAAACCCAAAACTCAAAGCCAGGATAAATTTTATTCTTGGCCAGATCGCACAAAAAGAGGGTAATTTTGCACAGGCTACCGATTATTACTCCAAAGTAATTAAGAGCTCAGCTCCATTCGAGATGGTTTTCAATGCACAGATTAACCTGGCAAAATCATTCGATATCTATTCAGGCGATAAAGCCGGGCTCCAAAAGCAGCTTAAGCGTATGCTCCGCGATTCGAAGAATAACGAATATTACGACCAGATCTATTACGCGCTCGCCGAACTGGCCTTACTCGATAAAAACGATTCGCTTGTTATGCAATACCTTACCAAATCGGTAGCAACCAGCGTTAAAAACAATTACCAAAAATCAACTTCTGCATTGCAGCTTGCTGATCTGTTTTTCAAGAAGCAGAATTACGAAATGGCAGCCATGTATTACGATACTACCCTGCAGACGCTTCCGCTCGAACATCCCGATTATATCGCTATCAGTACACGTACCAATACACTTAGCGAACTGGTGCGTAATCTGCAGGTTGTGCAATACGAGGATAGCCTTCAGCGTCTTGCCCGTATGCCTGACGCTGAGTTGGCAGCGGTAATTAATAAGATCATCGAAAAGGTAATCAAGGAAGAAGAACGGCAGAAAGAACTGGAAGCACAGCAGCAGAGTGAAATGAGCATGCTCAGCAATGTGCCTGATATGCGCAACGAAAACATTCAGAATATAGGTGGTGGAGGCTGGTACTTCTACAATCCTTCTGCAATAAGTTTCGGATTCTCCGAATTTATGCGAAAATGGGGCAGACGAAAGCTTGAGGACAACTGGAGATTGTCGAATAAACGTGCGGTCCTGCAGGGTGACGAGCTGGCGCTTGACCGGTCAGCAAAAGCGGATTCGCTTGGCACGAAGGGCGATGCCAAAGGGTCAAAATCATCCGGAGGTATGAAAAGCCCCGAAGCATATATTGCAAAATTACCCAAAACACCCGAAGCCCTTGCAGCTTCCAACAAACTGATTTCAGCGGCATTAATAAATCTTGGGTACATTTATAAGGATGGGTTAAAGGATTACCCGAATTCAATTAAGGTTTTCGAGGACCTGGCAACCCGTTTTCCCGATATGAAGGACATTGTAAGGATATATTACCAGTTGTATCTTATTGGCAAGGAAATTTCCGACGAGGATCTTTCGAAAAAGTACAGCGATATTATTTTAAATAAATATGGAGAGACCGATTATGCACAATTGATCAGGGATCCCGATTTCAACAAGGAATTGCTTGCGCAGAAGAACAGGGCTTCTTCGTTGTATGAAGAAACGTACCAGGCATTCAAACGCGGACAGTTTAAACTGGTTTTGCTATACAGCAATAATGCAATTAAGGATTATAAGGACAAAGACCTGATTCCCCGCTTCGAATACCTTCGCGCTGTAGCGCTGGGGAAAACCCAGAGTATCGATACTATGGTTGTGGCTCTTAACAAACTTGTACAGCTAAATCCGAATCACCCGATTACGCCCCTGGCCAAGGAAATGCTGTCCAAATATGATAAAAACGCCAAAGCAGCGACTCAAAATGGTGCAACAGTAAATGGTGCTGCTGTTGCCGACAGCAGCAAAAAGCAGGCTATGGCAGGGCAACCTTTGTTCCTTCAAAATAACGATACGGTAATTCCTGATATCTACAAGGTTAACCCTAACCAAACCCATTTTTATATCCTTCTGGTTGATGGGAATAAAGTAAATGTAAATGCTACAAAAATCAGGATAACCGATTTTATTCTCAAGAATTTTGCAAACGCAAACCTTGCTGTTAATGCAATAGTACTCGATGGCGGATGGCAAATGATTTCGATAAGCAGTTTCAGGAACAGTGATGCCGTAATGGATTTTTATTACAGCATGAGCAGCGATAGCTATACCACCGGAACTCTCAACAAGAGCGATTACATGCAAATGGCCATTTCGATGGATAATTACCCGATATTTTACAGGGAGAAAAAGTACAAAGGGTATCTGAATTTTTTCAGGAAATATTACCTCAAGCCATAAACAAAAGACCATTACCGTTTGCTCTTCTGAGCAGAAAATGTTACTTTTTAATAACCTGATAGTGCATTATTCAATTAATGCACTATTTTTGTTTCTGGTAATTTAAAAATCAACGATATGTCAAAAATAATACCCAACGAAACCCCTTCAGTAAACATTATTGGAAACGGAACTGATATTAAAGGCGATATCAAGTCGAATGGCGACCTGCGTATCGATGGATTTATTAAAGGCACCATAAAAGCTTCGGGCAAAGTAGTTGTAGGCAGCACAGGCCGGGTTGAAGGCGAAATCAACTGCCAGAATGCCGACATCTCCGGCGAGGTTAAAGCGCACATCAAGGTGAGTGAACTCCTGAGCCTGAAAGCCAATGCTGTTGTAAGCGGCGATATACTTACCAATAAACTTGCCATTGAGCCCGGCGCTGTTTTTACCGGTGCCTGTAAAATGGGCAACCCCGATACATTTAATGAAAAACCAGAACCTGTCGCCCAACCCGAAGCCCTCTAACGGAAAAAGACCTCCCCTCGAAAGCTATGCCCGCTATTCGAGCCTGGCATTCCAGATGTTCGCCATCATAGGACTTGGGATATACGGAGGAGTGAAACTTGACCAATGGATCAATATCGGTTTCCCGGTTTTTACAGTTTTACTTTCAATTGTCTCGGTTGGAGCGGCCATATACGCGGCTGTTAAAGATCTTATCCGTAAACCTTGATCCGTTTTAGGATACCCCGGAACTTACTTTTTCAATCCAAACTCAGAATACGTGCCATCATGAAGGAAGTACTTAACCGTTTTATTCGCAACCTCTCCATAATCACCGTTTTGCTGGCCATTATAGGATTTACTGTCTCTTTTTTTGCCGGCAGTCTGATTACTAAATACTGGCCTTTGCTACTCCTGCTTTTTGCAGGCATCACATTAATGCTTGTAACTGCACTTTTTAGCGCCAGCGAAAAGAAATTCAGCAGGTTTTCGAACACTTTTATGATTGCCAGCATGCTCAAAATATTGCTTCTTATTTTGGTTATTGGCGGCTATGCATACAAATTCCCGGAGGATGCAATACGATTCTCGGTTACTCTATTGGTATTTTATATTGTTTACCTTGCATTTGAAATATACTGGTTATTGCAACTTCAGAATACCGATAAAAAAGATTGACAAATTTCCTGTCGCGAAAATTTCGTTTCCAGTTAAAATAAAGCAATCAACTGATGATTCCCAAAATCAAGATATGTTGTATCGGCAGCCTCAGCGAAGCCTTTACTGCAATCGAAGCCGGAGCTTCGGCTATCGGGTTGGTTGGTCCAATGCCCAGCGGCCCGGGAGTAATTGACGACAAGCTTATTTTTGAAATTGCACGGGTTGTACCATCAACAATCGATACTTTTTTGTTGACCAGCGAAACTTCAGTTAGTCATATCATCAACCATCACCGGCGGACGCAAACCAATACTATTCAACTTGTTGACTCACTCACTCAAGGTAGTTACCTTGATCTGCGCAAAGCACTGCCGGGAATAAAACTTGTCCAGGTTATTCATGTGCTAAATGAAAGTTCAGTTGCTGAGGCATTGCAGGTTTCCAGGCAGGTTGATGCCTTGCTGCTCGACAGCGGCAACCCGAACCTGGAGGTTAAGGAACTCGGCGGCACTGGCCGTGCACACGACTGGAAACTCAGCCGCATCATCCGTGAGCAGGTAAGTATACCAGTATACCTCGCCGGCGGGCTTAACTTTAGCAATGTGAGGCAGGCTGTAGCCGAAGTACAACCATATGGTATCGATTTGTGCAGCGGGGTGCGTACCAATGGCAAACTCGACAGCAAAAAACTGGAATTATTTGTCAGGGCGGTCAGGGAATCCGGAGTATAAGCCTGTTTTAAAATTAAGTTCACTACTTATTCTTTCATTTCTCTTTCCTGAAAAAGCTATTATGTTGGTTTTGTTTAATTAATTATCATATTCGTTAAACACTTTTGTCTTTCAACCGTTTAATTCAGGTATCTGCACAAATAGTGGTATTTTTGCAGAATAAATTTAACACTATGATTTATATAACCCGTCGCGAACGCTTCAATGCAGCTCACCGCCTTTTTAGGCCGGAATACAGCGATGAAAAAAATCTTGAGGTCTTCGGTAAATGTTCGAACCCAAACTGGCACGGGCATAATTATACTCTTTACGTAACTGTTAAAGGAGATGTTAATCCCGATACCGGTTTCCTTGTTAACCTTAAAGATTTAAGTGCGTTGATCGGGAAACAGGTTCTCGAAAAACTCGACCACCGGAATATAAACCTCGAAGTTGATTTCATGGCAGGCAAGCTTGCATCGACCGAAAATCTCGCTATTGGAATCTGGAAAGAACTTAAAGAACCCATTTCCATTTTGGGTGCTAGCCTGCACAGTGTGAAAATATGTGAAACCGAAAATAACTTTGCGGAATATTTCGGAGGCTGAAATAACCCTCCAACCCTTCTTAATCCCATGCAGCCGCTTGGCAGAACAGGCGACGGGGAAAGTTTCCTTTCGCTTTGAATGGGATACGGCGACCTGTGCCGCTTGTCCCTTGCGCCAACCATGTATACCGGAAAGCCAGC
>CAISRK010000106.1 GCA_903887815.1 uncultured Bacteroidales bacterium
CTACCGTTTTCGTACTCCTTGAGCACTCCGATAATCTGTGTTTCTGTGAATCTTGCTTTTTTCATAGGACAGCTTAAAATTAATTATTCTTTCTTTCTGAAAGTCTAATTATAAACTGTCTGAATTTTAGGGGTACTTACAAGATTACTGCTTAATGAATTTCACTAACGATGTTCCCCCTTTAAACGTTATCTGCAGGTAATACATTCCCGGCAGCAATTGAGTCAAATCGATACTAGTCAAATCACCAGATTGTTCCGTAACTTTTTTACCGGTCAGATCGGTAATAATGATTTTTTGTATCTCAACATCCGAAGGTTTTAGGATGGCAAGAAAATCTTGTACCGGGTTTGGGAATACTCTGAATTCATTTTTTACGAATGTTGTATTACCCACTGAGGCCGGGCAAGCAACAGCAAGCGGGATCAATGAATTTGCAGTGGACCCGTTTCCGAACTGGTTATTAACATTATTACCCCAGGCCCATAATATGTTATCATTTTTGATCACCAGGGTATGGTATGCACCGCAGGAAATAAATTGAACATTGGTAATATTTACCATTAAAGGTATGTTGGAATCAACACCATTGTTCGTACCTAAAGCGCCATACTGATTATTTCCCCAGGCCCATATTGTACCATCGGCCTTTTTCGCTACGCTGTGATTAGCACCACAATCAACTGCCTGCCAGCTTGTTCCAGTACCTATTTGAGTTGGAGTATCACCCAACAGAGTGGTTAAGTTGGCTCCCCAGTTCCAGAGTGTGCCATCGGTTTTTATTCCATCAGTAAAATAAGTGCCCGCCGATATCGATTGCCAGTTTGTACCTGTACCGATTTGGGTCGGGACCGTTTTGTCAAGATGAGTTCCGTCACCTAACTCCCCGTATTGATTATTGCCCCAGGCCCAAAGTGTTCCGTTTTGTTTTATAGCAAAAGTATTGTAGGCCCCGGCATAGATTTTCAACCAGGTAGTTTCTGTGCCGATTTGAGTAGGAATACTTTTATACACAGTTGTCCCGTCGCCTAACTGTCCGTCGGAATTAGCACCCCAGGTCCACAAAGTACCATCCAACCTGATAGCAGCTGAATGGTTGCCTCCGGCCGCAACCTGGACCCAGTTTGTGTTTACTCCAACCTGTATAGGTAAATGGCTTTCGATAACGGTTCCGTTACCAAGTTCGCCGGCTCCGTTATAGCCCCAGGCCCAGAGCGTGCCATCATTTTTTATACCCAACGAAAAACTTCCGTTGCACGACACATCAAGCCAGGATGAACTGTTAATTAAAGTAGGTGTACTCCTTACTAGGACTGTTCCGTCGCCAAGTTCCCCGTTATAATTTGCACCCCAGGCCCAAAGCTTACCGTTATTTGAATTTATGGCAAGTGTGTGATAATCGCCGGCGGAAAGTTTACTCCAGCATTGGCCAAAGACATTGATATTTGAAAACAGGATCAGATAAAACAGGATTTTTTTCATGGATTTAAAGTAAAGAATTAGTAATAAAGCTACTTGTTAAAATCCATGAGAAAACTATTGCGGACAAGTTGCAACATATTGCTTATGGTAATTTCGAAGTCAGGCTGATCATGCGAGATGCTTACATTAAACTTTAACCTGCTGTTGGATATAATGTAACAACAAGGTAAAATAGCAGATGTTCAAAATCCGAACAAAATATAGAAATAAAGGGATGAATATGATTCAAAAGACCCTGAGCTGACAAAAAAAAGCAAAATACACCTACTTATGCTAAACAAAAAAGTAACTTACCCAATGAAGATTTAAAGTACTGATTTCAAAAATAAATTAAAATTATAGGACGAGTATCATTAATAATGGCATCTGTTTTAAATAATGAATCGGCCAAATATAACATGTGTGAATCCTTAAAGCAGCATACCACCCCAGGTAAGTAAACACCTCAGATAAAAAGAATTTTCCAAGGAAGAATTTTAAATTTGTCAGACGTCCGAAAAGGTGGATTTATCAGACAAAGAACATTACAACACCTGCAACTGCAATGATAGCACCAAGTATTTCGCGGGCTGTAACTTTTTCTTTATTAAAAAGTACCGCGGGAGGAATAATGAGGACAGGCGTGAGTGACATTATGGTCTGTGCAATTCCTGCATTGGTATTTTGAACAGCCATCAATGAAAAAGATACACCAAGGAATGGTCCGAATACAGATCCGATCACAAGCCATTTCATAGCTTTGGCATCCCGGAAAGAACCTGGCAGTTCGTTCCATTTCCGCAAAACGACGAAAAGGAAGGCAAAACTTATAAATCCTGATATTACGCGTATCTGGGATGCTGAAAACGAATCATACCCTCTCATGCCGTATTTACTTAGAACCAGTCCTACACCCTGCCCTGCTGCTGCAATCAATCCCAAAAGTATGCCTTTGGCAGGATACGACATGGAGTAAGAACCTTTTCCTTTCTTTAAGCCTGCTTCCCCGTCGGAAGTACGCGTGAAAACCACAAGTGCAATACCTCCAAGAGTGATAAGCATCGCAAAAAGGCTCTGGTACGACATCACTTCGCCCAGAATTATCCATGCTGCTATTGCTGCAAAAATAGGAGCCAATGTCATCATCAACATGGCAACCCTTGCCCCTATATGGATATAAGCTTTAAAAAGGCAATAATCACCGATCACAAATCCGACTACCCCTGAAATGGCAAGCCATGTCCAGGTGTGCAGATCAGCATCCAGAGGGAAAAGCATTCCCCTGTGGAAATAGGAAAAAATGGTTAGAAAAATAGTTGCCAATCCCAGCCTCAGCAGATTCACATGCATCGAACCAATCCGTTTGCTTGCAGTTTCGAATGCAAGCGCAGTGATTGTCCAGAAAACGGTTGTAAGCAGTGCTGCAAATTCGCCTAAATGTGATGGCATATTCCTTATTAAATTGATGGCCAAAAGTAGTTAAATCATGAATTGCACGAAAGGAAATAGAAATTATTAAAGATTACACATTTAAAAATTGAGAAATTGAGATATCTATTTGATTTGATGAAAATTAGAAATATCCGCCGAACACATAATAAAAAATTATTTTATCTTCATCTTTACCCGGAAGTATCAAAGGGGGATGAAACAAATGCAGTGTAAATAGTAATACCTTCATTTACAGGCTGGCTTTCAGTTTCACCTCACCTCCAGCTTATTAATCCAATCAGATAACAGGCCTAAAATAAAACTTAATTTTGAAAAGCACTACGTAAATTATCAATTACTCTTTTATACCTTGCAACTCATGCTTACCTTTGCCTAATACAATAATTTCCCGGATCAACACCTGGTAAAACAATAAAACGGATGCTTTTCAGTGACGAATATAAAACTATCGAAGGACTGGCACAGGGACAATTCCGTGATAAAGGCAGCCGGTTTTTAGCATTTGCAATACCGGTAAATAATGAAAAGGAAGTTAAAACTCAACTGGAGTCATTGCGAAAACAGTACTACGATGCCACACATCATTGTTATGCATGGATGCTTGGATTTGACAAATCAGCTTATAGGGTAAACGACGACGGGGAACCATCAGGTACAGCAGGCCGCCCGATCTACGGTCAGATCCTTTCGCATGATCTCACCAACATATTAATTGTAGTTATCCGTTACTATGGCGGAACAAAACTCGGAGTTCCGGGTTTAATAAATGCTTATAAAATGGCTGCTATCGAAGCACTGTTTACTTCAGTGGCTGTATTCCATTTTAACACGATGGTCTTCCCTCTTGGCTGTGCCGTAAAACTTACCAATTCAACAGGTAAAAGTGACCCGGAACCGCTGGCACCGAAAGTTAGTTTTTGTGTTGATGATAAACTTTGGGATACTGTCCCTAATACGCGTAAGTCAAATTTTATCGTATCTCCGTTCGTGCTAAACGTTATTTTCTTCACGCTGTCAATCAAGCTGTTTTGTTCAGAGCCGCCGCTAAAAAGGACATTCAGATATGTCTGCGCACTAAGTTGAATTGACAACAAAGCAAACAGACATATTACAATGGTTTTGTAATAACTATACCGCTTATACGTGTAACCTCTATTCATACAATCCTTATTCGATAATGTTTAAAAATAAAAAAGGACGCGAGCCTATCCTTATACGTCCAAATCTGAGGTACTACCATACCCGACACAAAGACAATAAAGATAGGCTGCGTCCGTATTAGCGAACGCAGTCCTACCCGCTTGTTCTTGTGTCATCAAAGTGGTAGTTTTCAGATTAAGAACAGAGCGTAAAGACTACAAAAAATATTACGAATAAATTACTTCGTTAATATTTCCAAGTTTAATTTTTGTTAATAGTGAAATTTAATAAAATATTTTGAATAAGCAATAATTATATAATTATTGACCGAACTTTTTTTGATTGGTAATGATTGTAATGATAGGAAAATGCGGCAAATTGTCTGAATCGCGGATTAACCTGATTATCCGAACTGTTCTTAAAATCCGCGATTCATTAAATTTTACGTGTATATTTTTGTTAAAGTAATCACAAAATATTTTTATGATGAATAAGTTATTCTCTATTGTTTGTATTGGAATATTATTTTTGTAACTTGTCTTTATTTATTGGATCAAGGAGCATAAAATGAATGTTGAGATTAAATTGGAGTTGCCGCCGGCGGTCTTTTCGGCTTTACGAACTGACCCGGCCGATTTTGTTAAACAAATGCGATTAGCCGCCGCCGCGAAATGGTACGAAATAGGACGGATATCGCAATCAAAAGCATCGGAGATTGCCGGTGTAAGTCGGCACGAATTTTTGGAAAATCTGAATGCTTTCGGCATCTCCCCGTTTCAAACATCCAGCGAGGAACTGTTAAAGGAATCGAATGTCGAATGAAATTTGGGTTGTCGATTCATCGCCGATTATTTCATTATGCTGTATCGACAAAATCGATTTAATGGTTAATTGGCGCGGGGATGGTTTTCGTTGATTCAAATCCTTGCGTAGATATGGAAGTCGCCGCTTGGGATTTAGGTTCCGGAGAAAGCGAGGTTATTTCCCTCTGCCGCAAAGGAGAAAATAAAACGGCTATTATCGATGATTTAGCGGCACGAAAATGCGCGTCCACAACAACGGAGATATCTCTGCTGCTTGAAAATGGCTTTAGAATTGCGGACAATCTAATCGATATTATGCTTCGTGAATCGGGAGAGAGGCAAGGGAACTAAGCGGCTTGCAATGATTAAATAAACATTGTTGCTGTTTTCGTCTTTCATTTTCTGTAATAACATTATCGCTTTCTCACGCGAAGACGCGTATACCGCGATGGTTAGATATTAGAAGTTGTAAACGTTATTTCTTTACAAGGACTAAACAACACTTTCTACAACGATCACGGACAAATGATTGGACACGCGACTCCGATGTCCCAGAACGACATTCACGACCATTACAATATCATAAGAGTGCATTTGCTTGATAGGATATTTTGATTGAACACAAATTCGATAATAAACCGTTACGTGAAAAACGCTTAGTTTCCACTCCCATTCTCCTTTTCATTCTTCTTGTTTACAGGAAACATCAAAAACATTCCCGCGACTGCTCCGTAAATTGTGGAAATATACGGGTTGCCGGTTATCGGGCACGAGCCGCTTTTACAGCCTATAAAGTAGTAGTATCCGAAGCCGATAATTGCTCCGGATACTGTACCAATAATTGTTTTTAGAGTGATATATTTATTCAGTTCCATAATGTGCTTAGTTTTTTTTAATTTCCCGTTAGAACCTAGCAAAGCGTGACAGGCTCTAATGTGAAACAAGATGTCGGTTTCGCTGCTATAATCTGCATTGGGAGTATATATCGGTAATTTTTTGATAAAATCTTCGTTCGCTGCTTCGTATATCACGGATTCGGGCAAGCTGCTCCTCAAAATAATCCTTACCGAAAATATTGTTTGGATTTTTGAGGCGATCATCGTCCATAGTAAACCCTTTGATGATATATTCCTTTAATCTTTCGGTAGCCCACATACGAAAAGCTGTTGCCTGAGTACTGTTGACACGATAGCCCACGGATATTATTACATCAAGGTTGTAAAACTTGGTAATGCTTTCCTGTGTTTTGCCTTTGATAGCACCGTGTGGAGTGGTATGTGCAAAATTTGCACATACCAGCTGCTCATTTAATTCCATTGATTTGAAGATGTTTCCAATATGTTTTGTAACTACAGTTCTGTCCACCCCAAACAAGTCGGCTATTTTTTGTTGGGTAAGCCAAATGGTTTCGTTTTGTAAATATATTTCAACTTTTACTTTTCCGTTAGGTGTTGTGTAAAGCAGTATTTCATTAAAGCCGTTTTCTATGGTTTTATTATTTTTCATACCAATCTTATTTGTACTGTTACCTAGTGCCTGCACGAGAAAGGATAAGATATGAGGATGTAATAATTTATAGGAATATTCTGCTATGAAAAGCAGCC
>CAISRK010000107.1 GCA_903887815.1 uncultured Bacteroidales bacterium
ACCAGCAACCAGCAACCAGCAACCAGCAACCAGAAACTTTTTTTATGATTGACGATAAAATCCTTGAAATTTCCCCCGATGTGCACTGGGTTGGTGTACTCGACCGCGAACTGGTCACCTTCGATGTTGTAATGCATACGCCTTATGGCACAACCTACAATTCGTATTTTATAAATGCTGATAAAAAAACGCTGGTTGAAACCGTTAAGGATAAGTATTTTCCTGTTTTTATCGAAAAGCTGAAACAACTAACCGATCCGGCTGAACTTGAATACATAATTGTAAATCACACTGAACCCGACCATTCAGGGAGCCTGGTTAAGCTTCTTGAAGTAGCTCCAAACGCAACCGTAGTGGGAAGCGGTAATGCCATACGCTACCTGAAAGATATGCTTGGCCGCGACTTTAAACATATGCAGGTGCGCGATGGCGACATACTCGATCTGGGTAATAAAAAAGTTAAAGTAATCGGGGCAGCCAACCTTCACTGGCCCGACAGTATCTATACCTTACTTGAAGGAGAGAACATACTTTTTACCTGTGATTCGTTTGGCGCACATTATTGCGATTCGCGCATGTTCGACGATAAAGTCGGGAACTGGGATGACGCCTTCAGGTATTATTTTGATGTAATCCTGAAACCTTTCAGCAAATTCATGCTGAAAGCCATTGATAGGATACGCCCTTTACCGATTAAAACGGTTTGCCCAGGTCATGGCCCCATTTTACGCACTAACTGGAAGAAATATGTCGACCTGAGTGAGGATTACGCTAAAGCAGCGCTTTCGCTCGGCGAAAAACCAATGGTATTTATTCCTTATGTGTCAGCATACCATAATACATCTACCTTAGCCGAAGCCATTGCCAAAGGCATAAGCCAGGTTCCTGGTGTGCATGTTGAGGTACATGATATCGAAAATATGTCGCTTGAGTATATGGAATACTACATGGCAAACTGTACCGGTGTGATGATCGGCTCGCCGACTATCAATCAGAACATATTGATGCCTGTATACCAGATTTTTGCGGCAATTAACCCGATCAGGGATAAAGGCAAACTCGCATCTTCATTTGGTTCTTATGGCTGGAGTGGTGAAGCATCGAAAATGCTGGAATCAAATATGATGAATCTGAAGCTTAAATATTTTGGCGAAGGACTGTATATCAAATTTACTCCGCATGAAGAAGGTATTAATAAAGCAATCGCTTTTGGAAAGGCTTTTGCTGAACAAATGCTTTCGGATATAGCTGCGGGAAAATAATCTGCTTTTCGGGCATGGAATGAGAAAAATTAGGTATTTCGGGATCGTTGGCATTTATGCTGTACTGCTGTTTTCTTCATGCAGCCCTGAGCGTAATCTTGCCCGAAAATATATTGAACTGTCGAAGGGGAACGGTGTAATGATCGTTCCAAACAACGAACTATTCAAAGATAACAAGACCATAAGTTTTGATTCTACTATTCAACTATCAGCGGCTCAGTTCGATTCCATATCTTGGGAGCAGGCATGCTTCGTTCAACACGTTTCCGATTCGGAATTTCTTACACGGTTCACCAATAGTATGATAGATGAACTCACAGCCACTGGATTTGATGTTTATGTTGATGGTAGTTCTGATGTTTTCTTGTCCCTTCCTGATCCCAAATGGATTGTTCAGATTGCTCAGCTAGAGTTGAGCGAATCACGCAGAAGCGAATTGTATTATGTTTTTTCACTGGAGAATCTTGAGCATCCTTCGTATGAAAGTTTAAGGGTGAATAAAATTGACCTGAGCAGCTGGCTTGAAGTAAGCCGTGCCAATGCAGGTAACAAACAGGTTCTTTTCCTCGATGGATATATTGAAGATGATCTGAAAAATGCCCTTGAATTTAAAAAGATCGAGGAAGGTACAGCTCTTGCCAAAACAAAGGATTCACTTGCTATTGAAGATGTTTATGTGATGGCCGATGACCTTGGAAGAAAACATGCCGACTTTTTATTCGACTATTTTATGAACGAATATATAGGCGAAAATCTGCCCGAAGGAATTATAAACAGAAAGTATTTCCATTTCGACCGCCTGAACAACTCGCTGAAGAAACAGGGTGATGAGCGCTTTGAAGTGATTGATCAATGACAGGTTTAAAAACCGGTTTGCCGGTCCATACAAGACATTCCGTGTGATGCACAGATATTATCTACGTATTATTCCGCGAATTGCTCTTCGCCCATTTTATAAACGAATACATCAACAGCAATCTGCCACCGGGAATAAATAGCAGAAAATTCTATTACTTCGACTGCAAATCACTAACTCTAAAACACGAAATCAACGAATGGTTCGAACTGGTAAATCGGTAACCTTTTTAATTTACGATTTACGATTTACGAATTTACGTTTTGCCAATTACGGTTACGATTAACAAATAACCACAAATAACCACAAATGATTACGAATGATTACTAATGACCACTAATGACCACTAATGACCATTGTATGACCACGAATGACCCCTCAATCCTCCCATTCCACTAAAACCCCTCAACCTTCCAATATCCCCACTATGTTTAAAACCAACGAATACTACGACGGAAACGTAAAATCAATTGCTTTCGAAATGCCCGACGGACCTGCCACTATTGGAGTGATGGCTGCCGGTGAATACAATTTCGGTACATCATCAGTTGAATATATGACGGTTACCTCAGGCGAATTGCTTGTAATGCAACCTGGCGAAACGGAATGGAAATCTTTCAGGCCTTTCGAAACGTTCATAGTGACCAAAGGCGTAACCTTTAAAGTGAAAGCTCAGTCGGATGCAACTTACCTCTGCCTGTATCGCTAAATTCCTCCCCTTGAATAGGGCGTAACGTTTTGTTCGGCAAAACTGCCTTCGAGGAATTTATAATACCCTGCCGCGGCTATCATTGCTGCATTGTCAGTAGTAAACTGGAATTCGGGGATATGTACTTTCCATCCGGCCGATTCCTGCATGTCCAAAATGGCCTTGCGTAAGCCCGAATTGGCTGAAACTCCTCCGGCAATGGCAATCTCGGTAATGCCGGTTTGTCGGCTGGCAAGTTTTAGCTTAACCATAAGGGTATTTACAATGGCCGCCTGAATCGAAGCACACAAATCGGCCATATTGTCCTTCATGAAATCAGGGTCTTCCTTCAGCCTGTCGCGCAGGAAATACAATATCGAAGTTTTCAGCCCGCTAAAGCTGAAATTCAGATCCGGGATATTGGTTTTAGCGAATGCAAAAGCATTGGGATTTCCTTCCCGGGCGTATTTATCGATAAGCGGGCCACCAGGGTAGTCGAGACCAAGAATCTTAGCCGACTTATCAAAAGCTTCGCCTGCCGCATCATCGATAGTCTGGCCGATGATCTGCATTTCGTTGTAGCCTTTAACGAGCACTATCTGGGTGTGACCTCCCGAAACCGTAAGGCATAAAAACGGGAATTCAGGCAATGTCTTTTCTTTTCCGGGTTGCACAACAAAATGAGCCAGGATATGTGCTTTCAGATGATTTACTTCGATTAGCGGGATGTTCAAACCCAATGAAAAAGATTTAGCAAACGATGTGCCAACAAGCAGCGATCCTAATAGTCCGGGACCGCGGGTAAAAGCAACTGCATTTAAGTCCGATTTGCTTATATTTGCATTCTTTAGTGCTTTGTCGATTACCGGGATTATATTCTGCTGGTGTGCCCTTGAGGCAAGTTCAGGTACAACCCCTCCAAAGTCCTTGTGAACCTGTTGGTTAGCAATAACATTGGAGAGAACAACATTATCCATCAGCACGGATGCCGATGTATCGTCACAGGATGATTCAATACCTAGTATGTAGACAGGCATAAACAGAGTTTAAATTTATCCGTTTGCCAATTATATAATGTATCTTCTGGCTTTGCGGATTGTAATTATTGTAATAAGCTGCAAAAGTATCAAAAAACCGGTTAGCATATTATTAATCCTTCTTCTTACCCTGCTGCTTTCGCCGCTGGCGGCTCTTGTATTATTGCGCACAGCTCCTGTGCAAACCTACCTGGCACGCAGTATGGCCAGCTATCTTTCGAAAGAATTGAATACCCGGGTCGAAATTGGCGGATTCAGGCTGAATTGGTTTCTCGAAGCCGTAATAACCGATATCAGGATTGTTGACCGGCATAATAAATTACTGCTTGGAGCAAAAAAAATCAGGGCTGACGTAAAAACTATCGACCTGGGTAGAAGGGAACTTGTTCTGAACGAAATACTACTCGATAATGCAGATGTTAACCTGGCTTATTATAAAGCGGACAGCACTTTCAACCTTGATTTTATCCTTGATTATTTTTCTACATCCACTCCTTCAACTACTCCTGGTACCACCCCCGGCAAACCCTGGGTTTTGAAATGCAGCAACCTGAAAATACAGCAGACACATTTCTCATACTGCGACGAGCAGTATATGGTGCCTACAAAAGGTATTGATTTCTCGGATATGGATTTTTCGGATCTGAATCTTGAGGTTAAGAAAATACGCATAAACGGCGATACTATTCAGGGTGACATCAGGCAGCTGACTGCATCTGAAAAGTGCGGATTCCGGCTGAATGATTTTACTACTCAGTTCCTGCTATGCCCGCGGGGACTCCTTGCTGATAATCTCCAGATAACGACCCTCAACAGCAGGTTGTCGGCGAATATTAAATTTGAATACAATTCGTGGAATGGATTCAACGAATTTATCGACAGTGTAAGGATTACAGCACAGTTCCAGCCTTCGCAGCTCGATATGCATGATGTCGTAGCTTTTGCTCCCGACATTAACGGGATGGCCGAAGTTTTAAATTTTTCGGGTTCCATCAAAGGGACTGTAGCTTCATTCAAAGCAAAGGATTTTCAGTTTAAATACGGGAACAACACATCTTTCAAGGGCAATATTAACCTGAATGGTCTGCCCAACATAGAGGAAACCTTTATTAACCTGAAAATTGATGAGTTTCAGACCAGTACGCGGGATATACAGGCATTTACGCTGCCCGGCACCGACAGTTTAAATAAAATCAAGTTGCCTGTCGAAATTACGAGGCTTGGAAATATCAAGATAAACGGAAGGTTCACGGGTTTTTACAACGATTTTGTTTCGAAAGCGACTTTCTTTACCGATGCCGGCCTGGTGACAACCGATATTTTGCTCAGCAACAACAGGGAAACTAAAACTATTGAATACAACGGTAAAATCCTTATTGAAACTTTTGATGTTGGAAAAGTACTGGATATAAAGCAAATTGGTACTTTAAGCATGTATGCAAATGTGGTTGGCAAGAATTTTTCACCCGAAAGGGCCGACCTGACCCTGAAAGGTGAGATTACCAACCTTCAATACGAAGGCAACACGATAGGGCTGATAAATATCGACGGGGCATTCAGGCAGAAACGTTTCAGTGGGGGTATTTACATTAATGATGAAATACTGGGCCTCGATTTTCTGGGTTCGGCTGATTTTTCAAAGGACAAACCTGCCTTCAATTTCCAGGCCGATATCCTGGATGCTGACCTTGTGAAACTCAATCTGATGCCTGATGATTCTGTTGCTTTACTGAGCACGAGTACAAATTTCGACTTCACTGGAAATTCGATCGACGACCTTTTTGGTTCACTTGAATTTAAAAATACCCATCTCACATTGGGGGCTGAAAGCATTTTAATGAAAGATCTTACTATTGCCACTACCCGGTTCGATAATGGTGGTAAACGTATGGAGGTGAGCAGCGATTTTGTAAACGCCGTGTTTTCGGGGCAATACACCTTCGATGATATGTCGGACTATCTGAGGCTGGTTTTTACCGATTACCTGCCTTCACTCTCAGCCGGCGAAATTCAGCCGGAAAGGATCAACAAGGGGAGTTTCGACTACACCATTTCGTTACATAATACCGATTTGCTCACAGCTATGTTCACCCCATGGCTTAAAGTAAGCCCCAATACCGTAATTTCAGGTACGTTCGACCCGCAATTCGGTAAGGTTAATATTAATGGGAAGTCGCCTTTGATCGTGGTTGAGGGATTTGCCCTGCACAACTGGTTGCTGACGGGTTCTTCGGTCGAAAAAAGCCTGGCGGTTAATATGGAGTGCAGCGAAATAAATACTTCCGAATCACTGCAAAGCGATACCACATTAAACCGCATCGAGCAGTTCCGTCTGCTGGCTACAGCTGCCCGCGACAGCATAAAATTTGGAATTAGCTGGGATGACTTCGAAATCCCTGATCATTCTAAGGGGAATATCAACGGCTATGTATCCTTTACGCAGAATCCCCGCCTTGCTATACACATCGATAATGCAAAAATTATGATTAATGATACCGTGTGGAATTCAACCACCGACAACCTGGCTATCATTGATTCATCGTATTTTGAAGTCAGGAATTTTGGATTCCTAAATAAGGATAAACATGTCATCCTGAATGGTGTAATTTCGGAAGATCCGTTAAGCCAGCTTGTACTCGATGTTCACAATTTTGATATTTCGCAGGCCGATATTCTTACAGCACAGTACGATTTCGACCTCGATGGCATGCTCGATGGCCAGCTGGTTGTATCCGATCTGTATTCCGTTCCAAGGGTTTCGGCCGACCTGAAGATTACAAGCTTTGGTTTTAACCACGAAAGCCTGGGTGATGCCGCCATAAAGAGTTACTGGGATAACCGGAACAAACTCATTGCAGTCGATATGCAGGTGATTTATGTCGGGAATGTGGGAACGCATTACCCTGTTTCGGTGTTAGGTAATATATACCCTGAGCGGAAACACGATAATTTCGACCTTAAAATAGCTGTCGATAATATTAAAATGAAAACCTTCGAACCTTTCCTTGTTGGTATTTTTTCCCGTGTACGTGGTTACGCTTCCGGAGCACTTACTATGACCGGCGATTTTTCCGATCCGGTTCTGAAAGGGAAAGTAAACCTGATGAGGTCAGAATTACTTGTCGATTACCTGCGAACATCCTATTCGTTTACCGGCGAGTTTAACTTCGATAAGGACCTGATGTGGTTCGAAAATATCAAACTTACTGATACAACCATGAGTACCGGACTGGTTTCGGGTAAAATTATGCACAAAGCTTTTGCCGACTGGGCTCTCGATATCACACTCGATGCCGATAAACTTTCGGCGCTCAATACTGCGTATAACCCGGTTGAGATGTTCTATGGCCGTGCCAAAGCAACCGGTCGAATGACACTGAAAGGACCTGTCGATAACCTGGTGATGAAAGCTAATGTGAGATCCGAAAAAGGAACAAGCATTTTTATCCCTATCAGCTTTTCTCGAAGCATATCGGAAAATGATTTTATCCGGTACCGCACACAGGGTGACAGCATAAAAGCTCCGACACTGACAACCGACGATGAATCGGTACTTTCACTTCAGCTTGGCCTCGATGTTACGCGCAATGCCGATCTCGGTATCATTCTCCCTTACAATATGGGTACAATTGATGTTCGTGGCGACGGCCTGATCAATATGGGTATTGATACACGAGGCGATTATTCCATGTTCGGGCAGTATGTCATGGATAATGGCGACTTCACGTTCAATTTCGAGAATATCCTGAAAAAAACCTTCCAGATCCAGAAGGGGGGTACAATTACTTTTAACGGAAGCCCTTTCGATGCAAATATCAACCTGCAGGCCAATTACAGGGTAAAAACTTCACTTTCGGGTCTGCCGTCGCTATCCGACCAGTATAAGAACGCCCGTGTTAATGTGAATTGTGTTGTGAGCCTTACTAACGATCTGTATAATCCCGATATTAAGTTTTCTATTTCACTTCCCGATGCTACCGATGAACTGAAACGCATCATTTTTACTAATATCGATACTACCAATTCACTCGAAATGAACCAGCAGATGATTTCGCTGCTTGTACTGAATACGTTTAGCTCAACATCAGGGATTTCATCTTCAAGTGCAACGCTGGGCATTTCATCTTACGAAATTCTAAGTGCCCAGTTAAGCAGGATGCTTTCCACCATTTCGAAGGATTTCGACATAGGAGTAAATTATCGTCCCGGCGACCAGATCTCGCCACAGGAACTGGAAGTGGCACTTTCAACACAGCTGTTCGATAACCGCGTTACTATTGATGGTGCAGTTGGGATGAATACATACAATGATGCAAATAAAACCACCCAGATCATTGGTGACGTGAACGTGGAAGTGAACATTACCGAGGATGGCCGTTTCAGGGTTAAAGCATTTAACCGTACCAATACCGCTCTGGAAGGTTTTTCGGATTATTCGCCTTATACACAGGGCGTTGGATTGGTTTTCCGCAAGGAATTCAACCGGTTTGGCGACTTGTTTAAAAGGGCGCAGAAAAAAGAAAAACCGGCAGGGGCCACAGGTGCTAAAAAATAGAATTTCTATTCGATGAATTTGATTTAAAACTGTCGACTGATGTTAGAATCAGGCTGTCAGCCATAGACAAAATGCGTACCTTAGCAGGGTGAACGATCAACTGAATTTTTCGGTATATAAATCCTCGGCCGGTTCGGGTAAAACCTACACACTGGTGCGCGAATACATTGCACTTGCCCTGCAGTCGCCGGCCTATTTCAGGCATATTCTTGCGATCACTTTCACCAATAAGGCTGCCAACGAAATGAAGCAGCGCATAATCCAGGGACTGATACAGTTATCCAATCCTGTTCAGTATGCCAGCGGTGCTGTTATTCAATTTATGCTCCCCGACCTTGCCAAAGCTACAGGTCTGCAGGAATCGGAAATTACGAAAAAGGCTCAGGCAGTTCTTACAAGGATTTTACACGAATATGACGATTTTTCGGTCCGTACTATCGATAGCTTTGTTTCCAGGATCATTCGTACCTTCGCCCACGACTTGCATCTGCCTGTAGATTTCGAAATTGAGATGGATCGCGATCTGCTACTCGACGAAGCAGTCGACCAGCTGATCAGTAAAGCAGGTATCGATAAGGACTTAACCAAAGTACTCGTCGACTTTACTGAAGCCAAAGCCGAAGACGAGAAGAGTTTTCATATTGAATCCGATATCAAAAAAGCTGCAGGCTTTCTTTTTTCGGAAGGCAACTATCATTTTCTCGATAAATTGCGTGATATTTCTACTGCCCGGCTGCTCGAAATTGCACGCGATATCAGGCAGGCACGGAAAGGCTTTGTCGACAG
>CAISRK010000108.1 GCA_903887815.1 uncultured Bacteroidales bacterium
CCTCCAAGCCCGACATTGGAATAGAGGTTCTGACCTTTATTGATAAATCCAAGCGGATTAAACCGGTCTTTGGACTTCGACCATTTAGATTGATAAGTCATGCTCTGGCTAGCCGGCGCGCCGCTCCAGCCTACCCACTGTTGCCTCGAAATGACCGAAAGGTTACCGAATCTGCCGGTGCCCGCAATGGCAGGATTCAGCAGAAACATGTTTCCCAGATATTGGTCGGCGAAGGAATTTGTCTGAGTAAAGGCCGGCAATGCTGCTACAAGCAGAATTATTATCAGTATAAGGCGATATGATTGAATTTTCCTCATCGTAATATCGAGACAGAACCTTTAATCGGTTTTAAGCCGGGTTGCAGCCACAGGAGATAATAATATGTGCCCATGGGTAATACATTGCCCGATTTATCTTTGCCGTCCCAGGAAGCGGTGTAGCCGGAGTCGGACCACCAGATCAGCTGACCGTTACGGGAGAATATTTTCAGTTCGCAGGTCGGAAAATCCTTTAACGCCGGGATATCCCATTTTTCGTTATAGGAATCGCCATTGGGCGTAAAGGCATTAGGCACCCGGAAAGGCGGAAAATCCAGGGTAAGGTCGATCAGCACATGATCGCGGCATTTTGAGGCATCAGTCACCCAAACCAGGTATTTCCCAAGTTGCAGGCCCATCAGGTAGGTGATGGTGTCGTTTGTTGACCATAAGATCGAATAGGGAGGAGTACCTCCTTTAACCGACAGTTGGATTTCCCCGTCGGGACAAGTTTCGCAGCTCGGCGATAACAGATGGTAATTAATATGTATGCTGTCGGGCTCTTGAAAAGAAATTTCCTTTGGATACTTCACAAAGCAGGCGCTATCTTCCCGAACGACGATCTGGAAGCTGCTGTTGCCATAAAGACCCTCGAAAACAGGGCTGTCGTAATAGGTATTCCCGTTATCCAGACTGAACTCGAATTTCTTACCTGAGCCACGCGCAAAGACGTGCAGGCTCCCGTCGCGGCTGCCCGGGCAGGTAACAGGCGACGAGGCAACGGAATCAATGACCAGCTTGGCCGGATCATTGACCTTAATCCGAACAGTATCGGAATTCGAACAACCATTTTTGGTTATTGAAAGAATATATTGCCCTGTGGTGTCAATTTTTATCGATTGAGTCACAGCCCCGGTATTCCATTTGTAGGTGTCGCCCATGCCCCCCGACAGCGGTATGTTGTTTGATTTACAATAAATGGCATCTTTCCCAAGATCGACCTTTGGCAAAGGCTTGATAGTCAGATTTAATGTGTCGCTTTGTATGCATCCGTCGAGCGTTATCGTCAGCTTGTAAGTTCCCGACGTACCGGCCAGAATTTGTCTGGTGGTATCCCCTGTGCTCCAGGCATAATGGTCGCCCTTGCCACCGGATAGCTTTATCGGATCCATTGCGCAGATCGTGGTGTCCTTACCCAAGTCGACTACCGGCAGCGGTTTGATGGTAACATTTACGGAATCGGAATTGGCACACCCGTTTGTCGTTATTGTCAGGTAATAATTGCCTGTTTCATATACCTTGATATGTTCCGTGGTATCACCGCGGCTCCAGATATAAGAATCGCCCTTTCCACCAAATAAGTCAATTGCCGGTCCATGGCAGGCAATGGTATCATTCGGAAGTTTCACCATCGGAAGCGGCTTCACAACCACCTTGATCGTATCTGAAAAAGTGCATTGGTTTTTGTCGGTGGCAAACAATACAAGCCGAGGCTCAGATTTTACGATATTCACAAACCGGGTGGATTCACCATTGCTCCAGTTCCAGGCGATGAATTCACTGCTGCCATCGAGCTTAATGGTATCGCCCATACAATTGTTCAGCCGATCGGGACCAAGCTGCGGTATGGTAAAGGGAAGCACAACGACGGTGACTTCGCCGAAACCGGAACACTCCTTTTGCGTAATCGGATCCTTCGAATAGCCTTTTACCCGATAAGTGGTCGTGGTCCATGGGGAAACATACAATCTGTTAATAGTATCCTTGGCAGGGGTGTCCCAAAGGTAATTTGCAGCACCTTCGGCGGTCAGGCTAACTTTTGTTCCTGCGCAGACCGCGCCGGTAATGGAGGATACAATTTTTACATCAGGGGCATTTTCTTCGGATACCGCTATCTTAGGGGTAATCGAGCAGAGCGTGGTGGTATCGGTAATTGTCACCTCATAAAGCCCCCCGGGCAGGCTCGTGACCCGGTTGGTTTTATTATCGGGAAAATCTTTCCAGACGAAAGTAAACTGTCCCGTTGGCTTATCCATCTCGATGGTTATCGATCCATTGGTTCCACCGCAGGCTGCCGGGGAAGCGTGTGGATCTTTAATAACCGGAACGGGCTTCTCTTTCACATAAGTGCTGTCGCTGGCCGTACATCCGTTGTAATGGGTAACGGTAACGAAATAGACCCCAGGATTATATACATCGCGCACCCTGTAAACGCTCAGGTTATTATTATCCCTCCATCGGTAAAAGGCCCCGTCGCCGGCATCCAGCTTGGCAGGACTGCCCTTGCAGAGACTGGTGGTATCCGGGAAGTTCAGCTCCGGAAGCGGGAAAATCGTGATTAACTGATCTTGTTTTATGTCTGATCCGAACTGACGAACGGAGAATTTAATCAGGTACTTGCCCGCCTTGGTGAACTGGTGCCTGCCTTCCAAAGTATACGGGTCGACATCAGCCTTGGCAATGAGGGTTGTTCCTGTTGTATCGTAAATCAGCCATTGAGGCAATCCGGGGTCGAGCGTCTGCTTATTGGCTGAAACATAGAATTTCATCGTATCATTCTGGCAGGTACTTTCGTAGTAGAACTTTGCTGCCTGGAAAAAATCTGAAAGGAAAGTCGGCAGTCCAAAATAGGATTTTCCACCGGCGCCGGTAGCATTGTCGAGCAGTGTGGTACCGTGCTCAAGGTAATTACAGTTCTTCTGTATTGGTGAGCTGATAACCCCCAGGTAAGGCTGGCCTCCCAGGGTTACATATATTTTTCCGTTAGGCCCGAGCTGAAGGGCGCCCACAAGAATGGAATTATTTTCCCTTAAAATCTGGACACTCCTCTGTATGGAAATCTGGTCAGGCTGGGTAATATCCCATTGGTAAATAAGCCCGCCCTTCCTTGTTGAACCATACAGGAAATTGCCCGTTGGCGAGAATTCAACACCATAAGCATTGTTGATTTCACCGGTTGCATCGGTATTACTCCCTGCACCAAGCTTGGCCAGCAATCTTATTTTCCCCGTACCGTTGTCAAAGGCGAACAATTCATAGAAATGCATTCCTTCAATCGCCAATGCCAGAAAATCACCTTTTGGCGATGATTTCAGGTAGCCGGTAGCTCCGCGATTATTGCTCTCGTTTGGGTCATATCTGTGCTGACTTCCTTCAGTTACCTGGGCTTCAAATGTCAGGCCGTTCTCGGTAAGTTTGAATTCGTCAAACGCCCAGTTGTCAAATTCATGAGTGATAATCCAGTACGATTTTCCGTCTTTACTCTTGACAACGGCAATCTTTTCAGTAAAAAGTACCCGGTCGACCCCCGGCAGTGAAAGGTTTTTTTGCGTTATAGCCCCGAGTCCTCCTCCATCCGACATTTCAACAATGCTATATTTCAGACCGTTGCCCGGATTCGACGGGGTACCTGCCTTGTCGAGAGTGAAAATGCAATACTTGGTGGTTGAGTTCGGCCAGGGAACAACGATCGATGATTGTGTGGAGGTGATGTTGCCGAGAAGCCCGCTTCCGTTTTCCATCACCTGATGCGCTCGGTTGTAGACCGTTTGCCCATCAGTATAGAAAAGCAGCTTGCCATTTTTATCGCTTATGGACGCTACACCTTCATGAGTGCTGATTTGTCCGTCTGTCAGTGGTTTAGGGTATTGCTGGTTGAAATCCAGCCCGGCATGGTCGCCGAAATACCAGACAGCTCCTTCCTTCTGTGCATATAGCGGTTGCAGTAGCAATAACGCCAGCCCGATAAGAATAAAGAAAATCCGCTTTTGCACAACTTCCCTTTTTAAAAGTGTCCAAAGATGAGAAAAAATGATCATTAGGCAAAGAATAAAATTCCATACTATATTTACGCCCTTTATGACTTTGATTATGAGAAAGCTGTTCATCCTGATATGCATTGCTGCCTCGGTGTTAACCGGGAATTCCCAGAATATCGGGGATTACCCTCGTTACCCTGTGCCGGAAAAATACCGGCTAAAAGGTGGAGCCGGACTGCCCTACAAGGTAGATAACTCACTAAAGAAGTATTTCCCACCTATTGTTGATCAGGGAGGTACCTATAGTTGTAATCAGGCCAGCAGCATTGGTTATGTTTTGACCTATGAAATAAACCGTCTTCGCAATCTGGCTGCCGATACGCCTGAAAACCTTTATAATCCCGGATTTTCCTATAATTTTCTTAACAGTGCCAATGGCGGAATTGGCGCAAGCTATTTCGATAGCTGGGAAATCGTGAAAGCAGCCGGATGTGCCAATAATGTTGACTATACTTATTATATGACCAGTGTGGGTATCTGGATGTCGGGATACGATAAGTATTATCGGGCCATGCAAAACCGAATTTCCGCGAACTATTCATTGCCGGTTGGAAATCCGGAGGATCTTGCAATATTCAAACAATATCTTTATAATCACTTCGAGGACTCATCCGACAGTGGTGGCATTGGCAGTATACAAATTGCTGAAGACCCTACGGTGACTGCACCTTGGACAGACCCTGAAACAAATCTGGAATGGCCGGTTGTTTATACGTTTGGACAATATATTGGTCATGCCTGGACTTTCGCCGGTTATAATGATTCGGTTCGTGTGGATCTGAACCACGATGGTAAATTCACCAACGATATTGATATTAACGGTGACGGAATCGTTGATATGAATGATTGGGAGATAGGGGCTTTACTGGCTTTTAACAGTTGGAGCCAATATTGGGGTCGGGAGGGGAGAGCATATGTGCTATATAGCCTGGTTGCCCGCGACGGGAATAATGGAGGTATCTGGAATAGCTCAGTACATGTGATCAAGGCGGAGAAAAGTTATAGTCCAAAACTTACCATGCGTGTTGTTTTAAGGCATAATCAGAGAAAAAAGATCAGTCTGCAAGCCGGCTTTTCCACCGATACAACAGCCGTTAAACCACAGCAAACATTGAGTTTCCCGATATTTAACCATCAGGGGGATAATACTCCGTTTATTGATCCGGAAAACACAACCGATAATAAGCGATTTGAGCTTGGCCTGGATCTTACCCCACTCCTTGAGTCCATTGAATCGGGAGTGCCGGTTAAATTTTTCCTGATCGTTGAAGAAACTGATCCGAATGGATCCGC
>CAISRK010000109.1 GCA_903887815.1 uncultured Bacteroidales bacterium
CCAAGATCGGCTCACTTTCAGCAGGTAAGATAATTTCCTTTTACAGGGCCGATGGCAAAATGGGACTTATTAAAGTTGATGCAATTACCGGAACCACGGCTGGCACAATTACCTATTCAGTAAAAGTTCAGCAATAACTGAAACAGCTTTTTCGATCTTACATACTAAGAGATGTCACATGGCATCTCTTATTTTTTTAATTTTACCGGTTACTTCAGGAAACTTAGTCTCGCTATTATTTGAACGCAATAGTTAAGAGCTATAGAAATCTATAAACTTTTAGAGCATTAATGTTTAAATCGTTCCAAAAATTCCGTTTTACAGGAAGTCCGCAAATGGTGCTTTTGCTTCGCCTGCTTATGCTACTGTTGTTGATGGTATTCACCCGTCTCTTGCTGTATTTTTTACATCCTTCCTTATTCCCAGGGGTCACAACGTCAAAGCTTTTTTATTATGCATTTACCGGATTGAGGTTCGATATGGTTGCCCTCATTTATGCCAATGCTTTATATGTTTCCCTTTTAGCGCTGCCGTTCCGTTTCCGGCGAACAAGAGTTTTCAGTATTGTTGCCGATACTATTTTCTATATTTCGAATATAATCCTTTTACTCCCGAACCTTGCTGACGCGGCTTATTACCCTTTTTCGCTGAAGCGAATGACATTTGATATTTTCAAATACCTAAGTACAGGTGATGATACTGCAGCAATGATGCCCCAGTTTATCCGCGATTACTGGTATTTGTTTTTTATATGGATAGCATCTGTTTCCATCCTGGTAGTTGTTGCACGGCTTATTGTGATTTCGAACCGGTATGTGATGCAGAAACAACTGCACTATTACCTTTCGCAATCGTTTTCGACACTGGTTTTCGGCTCTTTGTGTGTTCTGGGCGTGAGAGGCGGAATTCAATTGAAGCCGGTAGGTATTTTGAGCGCCTCGCAATATGCGCCATCGCAGGAAACTGCTATTGTATTAAACTCAGCATTCACTTTGATGCGATCGTCGGATCAGCGGGGAATTGAAAAAATTGCCTATTTTAAGGATGAAAAAGAAATGAAAGCGCTATTTGATGCGCAAAAAAACTACTCTGTTTCGGATAGCCTTGGTCATACAATACCAATGCTGAAAAAGAATATTTTCATTATTATTCTCGAAAGTTTTTCGGCCGAACATATAGGAGTGCTTACCCACCAGTTTGGGAATAAGAAAAGTGATTTCACGCCATTCATGGATAGCCTTGCCGGGAAAAGCCTTGTTTTTGAAGGATTTGCTAATGGCAAACGGAGTATCGAAGGCATTCCTGCCATCCTGGCTTCGCTGCCAACCTGGATGACCGAAGATTATATCACATCGCAATATGCTTCTGATAATTTCAACAGCATAGCCAGTTTGCTTAAAACAGAAGGCTACAGTACTTCCTTTTTTCATGGAGGGAAAAACGGCACCATGGGATTCGATGCATTTTGCAAATCAGCTGGATTTGACAATTACTATGGCAAAAACGAATATCCTAACCAGGCCGATTTCGACGGATACTGGGGGATTTCGGATGAACCCTACCTTCAATATATTGCCAAAACCCTGGATTCTTCTCCCAAACCTTTCATGGGCGCTGTATTTACGCTATCTTCTCATCATCCCTACAAAGTTCCCGAAAAATATAAAAACCGCTTCCGCAAAGGGCCGCTTGCTATACAGGAAACCATTATGTATACCGATCTGGCTTTGAAAGAATTCTTCGAAACCGCATCGCACATGTCGTGGTTTAACAATACTATCTTCGTAATAACTGCCGATCATACTTCCGAGGCCTGGCAAGCTTTTTACCAGAACCGGGTAGGCCAATATACCATCCCAATCATTTTTTACCAGCCTCAAAACGATACTTCGGGGCATACAGGATTATATGCGCAACAAACTGACATTATGCCTACCATTCTTGATATGCTTCATTATCCGGATACATTTATTGCTTTCGGAAGTTCTGTTTTGAGAAAAGATGAACCCCGATTCGGCCTTAATTACCTGAACGGGAATTACCAGATGCTCAAGGATGGATATTCCTGGCAAACCGATCACAATATTTCGGCTGCGCTGTTCAACTTCGCAAACGACAGCATGCTTAAGGTTAACCTTGCACCTGTACGAAAAGATGTTTCAACCCGGATGGATCAGTTATTGAAAGCTGTTATTCAGCAATATAACAACCGTTTGATCGAAAACAGGCTTACAGTGAAATAAGCTTATGAATGAAGAGAGGAAAAAGATCGCTTTTATTGTAAACCCGAAAGCCGGGATTACGCCTAAGAGTAAGGTGGGTTTAGAGTTACTTGCCGGAAACATAATTCCTTCCCCGAGGTTTATACCGGAGGATATTTTCACACAACAAGCTGGTCACGCAACCAAAATTGCAGGGTGAATGGAAAATAGTTAATGGTTAATGGTAAGTTCAGAAGAGAATTGAAATTTTCATGACCTTTACCTTTAAATAAGCAGCACTGAGCAAGGACCAAATCCTACCCTCTAAATTTCAATCCCTTTATAAAACATGCCAAAAAAAAGCAAACCCATAGGAATTGTATATTCAACTAATCCCAATTACAATTACCAGCTTGATCAGCAAAAGGAACCCGTAACCCTGCCTCCGCAGCAGCAAAATTTGCGAATTATGCTGGACAAGAAACAACGCGGAGGCAAACAGGTAACTCTTATCACGGGTTTTGTCGGCACACAGGACGACCTCGAAGACCTTGGCCGTTTGCTCAAAAGCAAATGTGGCGTTGGGGGCTCAGCGAAAGAAAATGAAATCATAATCCAGGGCGATTTCCGGACGAAGATACTGGAACTGGTTACGAAGGCAGGATATAAAGCTAAATTGGCCGGAGGCTGATCATACAGCAGCCAATGTGCATTTGCACAAAAACACTCACAATAAAAAACCGCTTATCCTATGATGGAAAACATAATAGAAACTATTACCTCGTGGCTTTTACATTTGGGATTTTCGCCCGAATCAGCTGTCAAAACAGCCGGTATTTCCGATTTTCTGATGGTTCTGCTTTTGTGCGTAATCATTTATTACATCTCAAAATATGTAATCATCAAAATATTGAAGCGGATCGCCCTCCGCACTGCCAGCACCTGGGACGATGTAATGCTCGAACACCGGGTCTTTCAGCGGATGGCATTCCTGGTTCCGGGGATACTAATTTACCAGTCGGTTCCGGTAACGCTCGACGATTTCCCCGGGCTTATACCAGCCGTGCTGAAACTCACCAACCTGTATATCATTGTTATTTTCTTACTCATTATCAACTCTTTCCTGAATGCGGTTTATTCGAAATACCAGGAAAGTGAATTCGCCCTGTATCACCCTATAAAAGGCTATATACAGATCGGGAAAATAGTTGTTTTTGTAGTAGTATTCCTGCTGATCATCTCGCTCTTATTCAACCAGTCGCCATTGTATATGCTTACCGGGCTGGGTGCATTTTCGGCCGTTCTGCTGCTGATTTTCAAAGACCCAATACTTGGTTTTGTAGGTGGCATTCAATTATCAGCTAACGATATGGTACGCCAGGGTGATTGGATCAGCATGTCGAAATATGGAGCTGACGGAACCGTGCTTGAGATTTCGCTCACGACTGTGAAAGTCAGGAATTTCGACAACACAATTTCAACACTACCCACCTATTCGCTGGTTTCGGAATCCTTCCAGAATTACAGGGGAATGAAAGATTCGGGGGTTCGACGCCTGAAACGATCGATAGGGATTGATATGTCGAGCGTAAAATTCTGCACACAGGATATGCTCGATAAATTCAGACAGATAACCATACTGCAGGAATATATCGACCGAACAGAGACCGAACTCGAAAACTACAACAAAGAGAACAAGATTGATAACTCAGTTTTCATAAACGGGCGCAGGCAGACTAATATAGGCGTTTTCAGGGCTTACCTCGAAGAGTACCTTGCTCATCACCCCTTGGTTGACAACAGCAGCGAGTTGCTTGTGAGACAGTTGCAGCCCACATCCTCAGGTATCCCGATCGAAATTTATGCATTCACGCTCGAGACCGAATTTATGAGATACGAAAAAGTCCAGTCTGATATTTTTGACCATATACTGGCCATTGTTCCGCAATTCGATCTTCGGGTTTTCCAGAGCCCTACTGGTGAGGACCTGAGGCAAAGCAATGCGGTGTATTTTGAGCGGAGTGATCTGCCGGCATGAGCCGGGGCTAAAAAAAATCGCTATATTAATGAATTACAGGCATTTAAAAACTAAATGCCCAAATTCCAAATTCCAAATTCCAAGAAGGAGATATTTCTTAATTTTTTGGGACTTGGGTTTTGGGGCTTGGGTCTTTGGACTTAAAAAAATCAGAATATTGATTTAAGTGTTCTTATATAAAACCCTGCTTTTCAGGTATTCATACCAGGTAACATTCATCAACAGCATGAGCAATCCATAAACCATATCTTCGACAGGTATAGTGCCCAGGCGTATGCCCAGGTTTTGTGCATCATCATAATAAACAACCTCCTGCGGGATAAATGAACCGGTGAGTAAACCGTTTACAATAAAGAAAGGAATAAGCGTAACCAAATACATCAGGTAAAAACGTCCAAGGTATGAAACGTGTAAAACAAACCGGTGCAGCAACAAAAAAATACCGGTGGAAATAAAAGTGACTGATGTGTAAAGACGTCCTGTATTAAGGAAACCAATTATCAAAAGAAATATTGCAATCAAAAGGGTTATCACGCCGGCATAACGGCCAAAGTAATCCTTCTTAACCAGGTAATTGAGCGAATGATACGTAAATAGGCAGGCGTAAGGAATAGCAATAAAAAACAGCCATTCCTCAACCGGCAGATTACCGATATAGAAACCAAGCAGATACCGTGGATTAAATCCCCATACTCCGAGTTGCGTTTTCAGCATGTCCCAGGGAATAAAAACAAGCATGGTGAGCAGCATGGCTGGGAACAGGAATCGCCACTGTTGCTGGAACCGCAACCGTTTATCGAAACCGGCGATAAAAGGAATACTTATTGCCCCCAGATTAATAAAAACATATAAGCAGTTTTCCATAGAACAATTTATGCACCGAATTGATGTTTTATTCAAAATTTCCAGCTTGAATACGAATTGATTTCAGAACATCGATTAACGATTTTAGATTTTAGAAGAAATAGACTCAAACACTTATCTAAACTTCAAAAATCGCCGTTCGTCATTCGTTATTCTCAAATCAAAAAGCACGGACAATCCTTATTTGCCTGATTTCCTTTTACGGAACTCTTCCCTGTAATATTTCATGGGCGCCACCAGGAACCCGAAATTATATTCAGCATGCGGGTTATGATGTTCGAGGTGTGCTTTTACGGTTGCCCGGAGGTAACGGTTTGAGAAATTTTTCAGTACAGGAACCCGCTGATGCACATACACATCGTGAAACATGAAATAGGCAAATCCATATAACATTATTCCTATACCAATACTCAACAGGTAACTGTTGGGATTCATAACGCCGAAATAGATCAGCAGAATGCTCGGTGTCGCAAAGATGAGCGCAAAAATATCGTTCCACTCTATTTTACGGCCGTCGCGGATATGGTGATCCCTGTGGAAAAACCACATAAATCCATGCATTACATATTTATGTGTAAACCAGGCCACAAATTCCATAAAGAAGAAGGCCAGAATCACCAGGAGTAAATTTACACTTGTTTCCATTGCAGATATTACGATTTAATATTTATAACAATTTAACCCACAAACAGTTCAGGAAACCGTTCTTCAATTTTCTCCATTATAATCCTGAACCAAACGGTGTATAATTCAGGCACAGAGCGCATGTCTTCCATAAGTTCTGCCGGTTTTACCCACTTAAAGTCATGAGCTTCGGCAAGGTTAATAACAGGAACACCGTCGAAAGTGCCAAAAAACACATGATCGAATTCATGCTCTGTAAGCCCGTTATCGAAATGGGCTTTGTACACAAAATCAAATGATTTACTTAATTGTACAGTAACACCCATTTCCTCCTGCAAACGTCGGGTTGCAGCCTCCAGACTGTCCTCGCCCAGCCGCGGGTGGCTGCATGCTGTATTGCTCCACAAGCCGGGAGTATGATATTTGCTGAAAGCACGTTGCTGTAATAATAATTCACCATTGCTGTTGAACACTAAAATTGAAAGCGCCCGGTGTAATACGCCTTTAAGGTGGGCATCCATCTTTTCCATTTGCCCTACCGGGGTATCATGATCATCAACAAGTATTACGTATTCTGTCATTATTTCAGGGAAGTGAATTTATTAATAAGCTGGTTAACAGTAGTTTTCTCATTCTCGCTAAGATCGGCGTAAGTGAGCAAAAACCTGCAAATGCGGAGATAAAGGTACGCATTCGGGTGGTTTGCCACCACACTTTTTAATGTGGTAAAGATAATTGCTTTATCGTTTTTTATTTCACCTGTATACCCAAGAAACCCTGGGGCGTTCAGTTGAGTAGCCAGCCTGAGGAATCGGATTTCGGCATCGAGAGGTTTAATACTGACTGCCTTTTCCAATTCTGATTTCCCATGGTTAAAATATTGAAGTTTTGATTTCACACCGCTCACAGAACCTGCCGATGCAGCTGATGCTGCCCCGCGGTAAGCCAGGAGAACAGGATCTTTTGTTAAATCCGCTTTAGCCAGAACCTGGTATAGTTTCTGGGCGCCGCCGGCGGTTTTATCCATTGCAAAAAACTGATCCCGTATATTGTCGATATCCAGCTGCTGGGCTTCAGCCTGAATTGTGGCCATTAAAACCAATAAGAGAGAAAGAGTAGTTCGCATTATCAGGGTTAAATTTTATTGGTTAAACTTCTGATATAGGCCACAATAAGCAGGATGTATTTTCTGCCGTTAGTAACCCTGACCCTTTCACTCAGCAATTTTTCCGCTTTCAGCCTGCGGATTTTCAGAAGTAGTTCATGAAAATAAACGTAGGCGACATACACACCAAACTGTGCTCCTTTCGGCAGGTTCCTGATTCCAGCAAGCCCGTCGGCAAAATCTTTTTCTATATCGGCTTCAATAGCAGTTTTAGTTGTATTGTTCCAGTTATTCATATCAATACCAGGGAAATAGCTTCGCCCTAGGCTTCTATAATCCGCTTTCAGGTCGCGTAGGAAATTGATCTTCTGGAATGCCGATCCCAGACGCATGGCTGAAGGTTTCAATTGATCGTATTTTTCAAGGTTGCCTTCGCAGAACACACGCAGGCACATCAGCCCTACAACTTCGGCAGAACCCAGAATATAGGCTTCATATTTTTTCTGATCGTATTCAACCTTTTCGAGGTCCATTTCCATGCTTCTCAGAAACAGGTCGATCAGTTCGCGATCTATTTTGTATTGATTTACAACGTATTGAAAATTATTTAAAATTGGATTCAGGCTTATTTTTTCTTCAATTGCCGTATAGGTATCCTCTTTAAACCTCTGCAGTAGTTTTTGCTTGTCGAACC
>CAISRK010000110.1 GCA_903887815.1 uncultured Bacteroidales bacterium
ATAAATTCTTTCCGTTTTCCTGAATATACAGGAGATATAACGGCATCAATTACACCAATTCTACCCTTGAGGATAAAAATCGTTTCAGTGAAAGTTTAAAAACAATGAAGTACAAGTTTATCTTTCTAATTATCGCCTTTACAATGTTCATAGGCATCCGCGAAAACAGGGCAGGTTCAATTCATGTGGTACCTGTTCCAATGCAGGTAACAGAAGGAAACGGTGAATTTACAATACGGCAGGGCACACGCATATTGCTTGATGAAACCAAGGCAACCACCGACATAGTTAACCTTTTTTCTGAAAAAATCAGACTTTCAAAAGGTTTGATTCTGGCAACCGGCTTATATAACCCGGCTTCTAAAAATGAAAATACGGTTATTTTCACAACTTTGGGTGCTGACGAAACCTTAGGCAAAGAAGGATATACTATTGATGTAATTCCATCGGGGGTTTTTATCAGGGCCAAATCGCCAAACGGCATGTTTTACGGGCTACAGACTTTGTTCCAGCTTCTGTCTCCCGATATTGAGAAAGCCGGATCGGGGCTGAAGACCATGAGCATTCCGGTCGTGAGTATTAAAGACCAGCCCCGTTTCGGATACCGCGGGCTGCACCTGGATGTGGGCAGGCATATGTACCCGCTGGAGTTTATCATGAAATACATCGACCTGATGGCCATGTACAAGTTCAATACTTTTCACTGGCATCTTACCGAGGATCAGGGTTGGCGGATAGAGATTAAGAAATATCCCGGTCTTACCGGCATTGGATCAGAGCGAAAAGGAACTCAAATAGGGAAAACTGACCAATCCGATACGATCCCTTACGGTGGATTTTACACACAGGCCGAAGCGCGTGCGATAGTTGCCTATGCTGCTACAAAATACATTACCGTTATTCCCGAAATTGAAATGCCCGGTCATTGTGTGGCAGCCTTAACTGCTTACCCATGGCTTTCCTGCACCGGCGGGCCTTTCGAAGTGCGAACCCGATGGGGTGTTTCCGACGATATACTTTGTGCCGGTAACGATTCCGTTTTCACTTTTATGCAGGATGTTTTAACTGAAATTATTGATATTTTCCCTTCAATGTACATTCACATCGGAGGTGATGAAGCACCTAAAGTCCGGTGGAAAACGTGTCCCAAATGCCAGGCGCGGATAAAGACTGAAGGTTTAAAAGATGAAGCAGAACTGCAAAGCTATTTCATAAAACGTATTGAAAAATTCCTGGCTTCGAAAAACCGCCGTCTTATCGGCTGGGACGAAATCCTCGAAGGAGGTATAGCACCCGAAGCCACCATCATGGCCTGGCGTGGTATACAGGCAGGTATTGACGCTGCTCAACAGGGACACGATGTTATTATGACGCCTGTCGATTACTGCTATTTCGATTACTACCAGGGTGACCCGCTTAATGAAGGCGAACTGACCGGCAGTAAGCTTACGCTAAAAACGGTATACTCATATAACCCGGTTCCACCGGTACTTACGCCTGATGAATCGAAACACATAATAGGTGTGCAGGGCAATGTATGGACTGAATTTGTAAAAACGCCAGAAACTGTCGAAATCAAAGCATTTCCAAGAGCCATTGCTTTAGCCGAAGTTGCCTGGTCGCAGCAGAACCGCCGTAACTGGGACGATTTCCTCGACCGTCTTGATTTTCAGTTCACCAGGCTTGATCATATGGGAGTAAAATACAGCCTGGGGTCACGAAGTGTAGACATAACAACAAAACGCGTTGCAAACCGCAACCTTGTCGTTTTATCGAGCGAGACCAAAGGAACCGAAATACGCTACACCCTTGATGGCAGAGATCCGGTCCCGGCTTCAGCACTGTACACGGTTCCGTTCGAACTGAAAAATACTGCCAATGTTAAGGCTGCCCTTTTCAGCAGGGGAAAAATTTCAGGAAATGTGAACCAGTGCGAAATAAACGTTAACCTGGCTTCAGGTAAGCCTGTTACACTGCTGAAACCCTATTCTTTCAAATATCCCGGCACCGGCGACCAGGCCATGACCGACGGTCTATCAGGTACCGGCTCCTATAAATCAGGATGGCAGGGATACGAAGGGGCCGACATGGAGTTTATGGTAGATTTGCTTCAGCCAACCAAAATCAGTTCCATGAAACTGAACTTTGTAAAAAATCCCGGCGACTGGGTTTTATTTCCTGAGGAAGTAATTTTTTCCGTCTCCACCGATGGGAATACATGGAAACAGGGTGAATCCATAAAATTTGATGCAAATTCCCCTTCCGGCAGGGAACTTAAAACCGCCGAAAGCAGGTTCACACCAACCGAAGTCAGGTTTGTAAAAGTTTCTGCCACGAGTCCTAAAGTATTGCCTTCCTGGCACG
>CAISRK010000111.1 GCA_903887815.1 uncultured Bacteroidales bacterium
ACCTGACGGTAAAATCGATTCAAGTCTTATCTATCGTGCCTTCAAGACTCATTATTTCGATAATTTCACTTTCGCGGATCCAAGGCTTATTTACACGCCTGTTTTTGGACAGAAAATGGACTTCTATTTCGATAAAATGGTTGTTCCTGTTGAAGATTCATTGAAAAAGGATATCGACAAGGTTATGGCTCTTGCATCTGTGAATAAAGAGATGCAGGCTTACCTGGCCTGGTTTCTCTCGCTCAAATACGAATCGTCGAAGATCATGGGATTCGATGCATTGTTTGTATATATAGTCCGCACCTACCTCGAAACCGGGAAGGTGGACTGGCAGTATCCGGAAGTTAAAGATAACATCATAAAACGCGTAAATACACTAGAGCCTTTGTTGCTGGGTAAAGTAGCCCCGAACCTGGTACTGCTCGATACCCTGTTTGTCGGTCATTCGCTGCTCGAAACCAAAGCCAGGTATACCTTGTTGTTTTTCTGGGAGAGTACCTGCGGGCATTGCAAGATGGAAATGCCGCATGTTCTGAAATTCTATGATGAATTTCACGAAAAATATAACCTGCAGATATTTGGCGTCAGCACCGATACCTCTTTGGTTGAGTGGAAAGCCTTTATCCGTAAAAATAATATGAAATGGATCAACGTTAACGGGCACCTGAGTCTGAACGGTAATTACCATACCCTTTACGACATCATCAGCACGCCGGTAATGTACCTTTTGGACGAAAATAAAAAAATCCTGACTAAATTAATTCTTACCGATGATATTTCGAAGTTTATTCTGAAGCGGGAAGAATCGATGGAAAACAGGAAGAATGCTAAAACGCCATAAGAATTCGGCAATTTGAAAATTCGGCAATTCGGTAATAGGAGTGGCTTAAACAATTCACCAAACCATTATCCAAATACCAGTAACCAACCACCAGTAACCAACCACCAGCTGCCAGTAACCAGCAACCAGCAACCAATAACCAATAACCAGCAACCAAAAATCCACAACCCTAAAAATGACTAAACAAACCATCTGGATTACCGGAGCATCATCAGGAATCGGCGAAGCGCTGGCCATGCATTATGCAGCCGAAGGGATTCAACTTATCCTGTCGAGCCATGAAAAAACAGAGCTTGAAAGGGTTGCATCCAATTGTATGAAACAGGGCGCTGAAGTGCAGGTCCTACCTTTCGACCTCACAAAAAAGGACCAGATTGAAGAGGCTGTAAAAAAAGCAGAAGCATCAATTTCGAAAATCGATATACTTGTCAATTGCGGAGGTATAAGCCAGCGTTCGCTGATTATCGAAACACCCGATGAGGTAGCCCGCCGTATCATGGAAATTGATTTCTGGGGACATGCCACGCTCACCAGCAGGCTTATGCCGTTTATCGTAAAAACAGGTGGAGCACATATTGCAGTTCTAAGCAGCCTTTCAGGGTTGTTCGGCTTCCCGCAACGCTCAATGTATTGTGCTTCGAAACATGCACTACATGGATTTTTCGAAACCCTCAGGCTCGAACATCACAAGGATAATGTGCATGTAACTATGGTTTGCCCAGGCAGGGTGCGGACCAATATTTCCTTTCATGCACTTACTTCGGCAGGAGTGGAGCACGGGAAGATGGACAAAGGCCAGGAAGAAGGGGTTACAGCCGCATACTGTGCTGCAAGGATAGCCCGGGCAATAAAAAAACAGAGAAAACAGGTAATAATCGGGAAAAAAGAAGTAATTATGCCATACCTGAAGAGGTTTGCTCCCTGGCTGTTTTACATTATTGCCTTACGGATTGATCCGAATGCGTGAGTTTTAAGGTTGGATGTGTGATGTGTGATGTCGGATTTTGGAAGGTGGAAGATAGAAGATAGAAGTTGGAATACAGAATATAGAATACAGAATATAGAATACAGAATATAGAATACAGAATACAGAATACAGAATACAGAATACAGAATGCCGAAAATGGAAAACAGAAGCCGGATGTGAAGTGTCTTTTTTACCTTGGATAATGAATAACTGAACTCTGAACGCCGCAGGCATTTGA
>CAISRK010000112.1 GCA_903887815.1 uncultured Bacteroidales bacterium
GTCAGGAGACTACGCTCAACAAGGGTTAAATACACCTATGATCAGTTGAAAAAAATGAATTATACTATTTGCTTTAAACCTTAGTTGAACTAAATTCCCTTCGGGAAGGGCTTTGAATAGTTCTGTTTCTTAATTTATACCTTATATTTATATTTTCCGTTTCAAGATGCTGAAAGTGGAGTTACCAGCTCCATTATAATCAAATCTCCATTATTAATTCTAATTTTTCAGCATCATGAAAACAGAAAATGAATTTACTGTTATTGGTCGTGCCATGGCTACAGTTGCCGGCTTCGACCGTGTGTACCGAACCCTCGAACAGCAGGTTGTACTGCGTGGTCAGGCTAAAAGTACTTTCGAGAATTACATTCACCGCATTGCGCAGGTATCGCTTCATTTCAATCGTTTACCCGAAGAGATTTCCCCGGAGGAGCTTAACGAGTTTCTTGCTTCGTTGGCTGTGTCGGCTATTTCTCCTTCGCGCAGTGCTTTCAAACATTCAGTGTACGGGCTTCGCTACTATTATCGCTATGTAGGTTTACCCGATCGTGCCATTAAACTTCCTTCGCTCAAGAAAGATGCTAAACTGCCCAGTATTTTCAACAAGAGTGAACTGCGTCTTTTATTCAAAGCTCCCACTTTGCTCAAGCACCGTGTGCTGCTTATGCTTATTTATTCTGCCGGACTTCGTTCATCGGAGGTGATTAACCTCAAAATATCTGATGTCGATTTCGAACGGCGTTCCATTCATATCCGGCGTTCAAAGTACAACAAAGATCGTATGGTTCCGCTCTCGGAATATATGATTGTTGGTCTTAAAAAGTACCTCACCCTGGAACGTCCGCTTACGTGGCTTTTCAACGGTAAATGGAAGCAAAGCGAACATCCCGATTCATCGGGAACCTTGGGTTCGCCTTATTCAGCCAAAGCCATTTCCTGGGTGATGCGCGAAGCTGTAAAAGCTGCCGGCATTGACAAGGATGTGACTGTTCACACTCTTCGTCATTCGTATGCAACGCATTTGATTGAAGACGGATTGAACATTGTCACGGTCAAAGACCTGCTGGGACATTCCAAGATAGAAACCACCATGATTTACCTGCACATTGCTCAATGTCCGCTGGTCAAAGCCCACAGTCCGTTGGATACGCTTTATCCTGAAGCTTGTAAGGCTAAGTAATGGCAGGCAGTTGTTTTGAAATGGCTTCCGTAATAAAACGTTACGGAGCTGACTTTCGTATGCAGTATTCACCCAACAATTATCAACTGACCATACTCAATGCTTTGCAGCAATGTCGTACAGCCGAACTGGGCGGACACAAGGATAAATGTGATTCCTGCGGCGAAGAACATTACAGTTATAATAGTTGTGGCAATCGCCATTGCCCCAAATGTCAGATAGCCCGGCAAATGCTCTGGGCCGAAGACCGTATGCGTGATTCACTGGGCGTGAAACATTTTCATATTGTATTTACCGTACCTGACGAATTAAACCCGGCTTGCATGGCCGACAGTCTGTTCTTTTACGAGAGTCTTTTTGCTTGCGTTAAAGAAACTTTGTATGCCTTCGGTTACTCCCATTACGGGGTGGAAACCGGTGCTATTTGCGTGCTTCATACCTGGGGACAAAATCTGAGCCTTCATCCGCACGTTCATTGCATTGTTCCTGCTGTGGGCATTACGCCACGTGCTGAAATCAAACCTATCGGCAATGAAGGTAAATACCTTTATCCGGTGCGTCAGCTCAGTGTGGCTTTTCGGGGCAAATTGCTCGAAGCCCTGAAACGCAACCTGAAAAAGAAAAACCGTTTAGCAGAGTTTATGCCTATTATCAACCACTGTTACGCTAAACCGTGGGTGGTGTATACAGAACCTTCATTAGGTAATACTCGTCAGGTCGTAAATTACTTAGCCAAATACACTCATCGGGTAGCCATTAGCAACACGCGTATCAAAAACATTGACAGCAATGGTGTTACTTTCTCCTACAAGGATTACGCCGATAATGCCAATCAGAAACTTTTGACCCTCACGGGAGTAGAGTTCCTGCGGCGCTTTACCATGCATATTCTGCCCCGTGGCTTTGTAAAGATACGCTACTTTGGTATTCTCACCAGTACTTATCGGGAGCAAGTCAAATCCCTGAAAACGAAACCGGATATTTTCCAGCTGACTGAAACACGGCAGCAGCGAACGATTCGTCTCACTGGATTTGATCCCTGTAAATGCCCACGCTGTAAAACAGGAACTTTACAATTTACAGAGTTTTTGCCTCGTATCCGTTCGCCGGATAATGTGTTTTACCCACGAACAACGAACCAAAAACACTAATCTGTCTCCCTGTAAACCCTGTTAGCGAACAGGGTAAGCCATTGCTTTGCCTATTGTTTAGCAAAAACCGCTGTTTCTGCTTGTTTTCTTATCTTATTTCAGTTGTGTTCTTGTAGAAATTCTACTTCCCACAGCTCACTTTGTTCTTTCTTTTGTCTTTTCCTTCCTGCGACAACTCACTAAAACAGGTCGCTTTCTCCATAACTAATTATTCTCTTCCACGTTCGTTGAATGAAATGCTTGCAAGCGGGAATACGGTTCAACCGACGCTTCCTTGCTGGGTCGTGCCGACCGCAGGAAGCCTAAGTATTAAGGACAGCTTTTTCTGTAGCTTTTTGTTTAGTTATAAGAATTCCTAAAGCGTTATAAATTTCAATGCTTAACACTGCACCTTCCACATATATTTGATTGTTAAAACTTGTTGGATAAACTTTTGTTTCAGATGAAACTGATCTGTACTCTGCCGTAGTCATATTATCAACATATTCTTCTATTTTCATACAGTTAATATAGGCAAAAGCTGATGAAGGCGTGGTGCTAATTGTGGTTAACA
>CAISRK010000113.1 GCA_903887815.1 uncultured Bacteroidales bacterium
ATTCCAAGACTCAAATTCCTAGTCCCAAATTCCAAGACCAAACTTCCAAAATCGTAAATCGTAAGTCGTAATTTAATTTAACAATGTATCGATACACTAAAAACCCCATCCTCACCCGGACCGACATCCCTCCTATTCCACCTGAACTGGTTGACGCTACCAGTGTTTTCAACCCCGGAGCTATAAAGGACGAGGTCATTTACAGGTTAATGCTCAGGGTACAGAGCCGTTCGAGAGAAACCTTCCTGGTGATGGCCAAAAGTTCTGACGGTGTGAATTTTACAGTTGAAAACCAGGTTGTAAATTTCAAGGGTATTGAGAAGGTAAAACAAAAAATCTACCATATTTATGATGCACGAATAACAAAGCTCGAAGGCCGGTTTTATATCATGTTCGCCATGGACATGGACGACGGTTGCCAACTCGGGCTTGGGGTAACTGATAACTTTAAGGATTTTGATTTTCTAGGTATTACATCAAATGAAGATATCCGTAACGGGGTTCTGTTTCCTGAAAAGATAAACGGCAAATATTACCGGATGGACAGGCCAAACAAAGCCCGCCACAGTGGCGGTCCGACTTCGGGAAGTTCAATCTGCCTAAGCGAAAGCGACGATATGTTGACATGGAAATATGTTTCAACGCTGATTAGCGGTCGTTTTCATTACTGGGACGAGTTTATAGGTTCAGGTCCCCCGCCAGTGAAAACAAGAAAAGGCTGGCTGCATGTTTATCACGGAGTTGCAGGGCATTTCGGGAGCTCGAATATATACCAGGGAGGAGTATTGCTTCTTGACCTCAACGATCCTTCGATAGTACTTGGCCGGAGCCGATGCAATATACTTGAGCCGAGGGAAATATGGGAACTGGCTGGCCAGGTTCCGAATGTGACCTTCCCAAGCGGTATGGTTGTTGAGGAATATGACGCCGAAGGATTTGTTGTTGATGACAGTGAGGTTAAGATCTACTATGGCGCTGCAGATACTTCTGTTGGCCTCCTGATTACATCAATTGCCGAACTAACAACTGCTGCAATGGAAGGCAACATTCCTTAGCCCTTTAAAAATGTTTTATCCTGATTTAAACAGCTGTTTAACAATAGATTAACACGAATATGATGAAATATAAAAAAGGGCAGGCTTTACAAACCTGGCAATCCTATAGATTTCTTGTATTTTTCAGGCTTAAATACCTAATTTTGTATGAGCATTAATGTATCAATTTCACTTCTTATTTAACAAACAACGTTATGGAAACCCCGGGAAATATGCCAACGCTGGATGTACCGAAAGAAATACCCCAGTTAACATCCGAATCAGTTTCGTTCCTGCTTACAGCTGCAAAATGGGGTAAATTCCTGGCAATACTCGGATTTATCGTTACCGGATTGATGGTTGCAGGTGCCTTTGCTATGATTTTCGTGTTCAACGCACTTTCCAGTGAAATGGTACCACTCAACATACCTTTTCCGCCAGCATTCATGTCGTTTTTTTACTTCATTTTTGCAGGCATTTACATCATCCCGGTAATTTTCCTCAATTCATTCTGCAATAATGCCATTAAAGCAGTGAACTATTCAAGTCCCGAAAAGCTTAGTGTTTCAATACGGAGCCTTAAGAATCTTTTTGTTTTTGTAGGAATATCAACCATTGTGCTGCTTGCGCTCTACACAGTAATAATCATTTTAGTCGGAACAGCTGCCCTGGTTAGTGTTTAATCAGACACTTCTGAAAGTTGGCTGAATCATAACCGAAACGTTTTTTTAATGCAAAGCACCGGGAAATTATAAACTTCCCGGACTTTTTGTTGTTACATAGAACCAGTTATTTTTGCACCCGTTAATTTCGTCTTTTTTTGAATACCCGAAAATACCATTTATGACCTCTCTGAAAATACGCTTTTTCAATACTGTTGCTGCTCTGCTGGCAATACTTTCCCTTTCAGTTCCCAATTCTTTACTTAATGCCCAGACAGTTACCGATACGGTTATCGCCAAAAGTGTCACTCTTGACCAATTCGTAATCTCCGCCGAACGTAACCCGGTTATGTTTGAACAAATAAAGCGAAGCATACAGGTAATCAGCCGGAAGGATATAGAGCGGTTGCCGGTGCGAAATGTTTCGGAACTGCTGGGATATACCCTGGGTACCGATATCCGCAACCGCGGTGCTTATGGCATGCAGGCTGATATCAGTATAAGGGGCGGATCGTTCGATCAGACACTTGTATTGCTTAACGGGGTGAATATCAGCGATCCCCAAACAGGTCACCACAATATGGATATTCCGGTCGATATGTCTGCTGTAAGCAGGATCGAAATACTTAAGGGCCCTGGAGCACGGGTTTTCGGCCCAAACGCATTTAACGGCGTTATTAATATCATTACAACCGGCAAAACGGAGGACCAGGTTTCGGTTTCGGCCATGGGCGGGCAATACGGTTTATACAGTTTTTCAGCTATGGCTGGACTGCATCTCAAAAACTTCACACACAAACTGCAGGTGAGCAAATCAGGGTCTGATGGATATATAAATAATACCGATTTCAAGACTTTCAGCCTATTTTACAGCGGAACTGCTGGTAAAGGTCAGAAACTGGAATACCAGGCTGCATATATGGATAAGGCGTTTGGAGCTAACAGCTTTTACACCCCCAAATACCCGGAGCAATATGAAGCGACAAAAACAATTTTTGCTTCGGCAAGGTTTAAAACCGGGTTTAGGGGTTTTGCCCCGGTTGTCTACTATCGCAGGCATTACGATGAATTCAGGCTTTTCAGGGACGTGGCTCCACCATGGTATACTACACATAACTACCATTATACCGATGTATTAGGTTCGAATGCAAATTTCCGGTTTAAAACAGGTAAAAAGGGTAGTTTTTCGGTTGGGTACGATATCAGGCATGAACTTATAAGAAGCAATAAACTCGGGGATTCGCTAGAACAAAAAATTCCTGTAAAAGGTGCCGAAGGCAAATATTACACTTTAGGCAAATCGCGTACATCGGCAGGGTTGTTTTTTGAAGAATCAGTCAACCTCGAACGGTTTTCGTTTTCGGCAGGCTTTCTAACCAGTTTTCAGAGTGCGCTACCGGGTAATTTCAGTTTTTATCCGGGAATAGACGCATCTTACGATCTCAGGAAACATTTCCGCTTGTATGCAAGTGCAAACAGGACCCTGCGAATACCGACATTCACTGATCTGTTTTACAACGACAACACAAGCAAAGGTGATCCTGGCCTTAAACCGGAAGAAGCTGTAAGCCTCGAAACCGGGATTAAGTACAACAAACAGGGCCTTTCTGCCAATGCAGCCGTTTTCAAACGATATGGGCATAATATGATCGACTGGGTTAAGTTGCAGAACCAGGATCTATGGCAGGCAATGAATGTTACCGAAATTAATATTAGTGGTTTTGAAACCAACATTTCGTTCAGTTTCGATGAACTAAGCGGGAAAAGTTCCTTTGTTAAAAGTATTTCGTTTGGATATACACTCCTGAAATCAGACAAATCGAGTGATCAATATATGTCGAAGTATGTACTTGATATACTGAAACATAAAGCTGATTTACTTATTAATCATAAAGTCTGGAAAAATCTGAGTGCTTCCTGGGCATTCTGTTACCAGGACCGGGAAGGCGGATATATCAAATATGTGAACACGGTTCCTGCAACCGTTGAAACGTCATATGCTCCTTTTGCCACAATCGATTTGCAGATTAATTACCAGTTAAAAGGATTAAAATTTTTTGCTGGAGCAACCAACCTGCTTAATACTGAATATGTTGATTTCGGGAATATTCCGCAGCCCGGAAGATGGATCCGTGCCGGAATCGAATTTACATCGCCTTTTACTCCTCCAAAAAACATGTAGATTTACGAATCGAATACGTGACTGGGGAAGAGGACGCGCGGTTTACAGCAACTCTTTTATAAGGATTTGATTTCAACCAATGTTTTCGAGCCATATTTGCCAGACTTCCGGATAATTTTCTTAGGTTTGTATTATCCAAAACCATACTGTCTATAAACAATATAAAACATTCACATCATGTCAGTTACCAACATAGATCCTGCAATACTGAAGAAAGCCCAGGCCTGGCTCGATGATAACAATATTGATTCCGAAACAAAAAGCCGTGTTTCGAAGATGATTGAACAGGATCCTGCCGAACTGGCCGAGAGTTTCTATTGCGACCTTGAATTTGGCACAGGCGGACTGCGTGGAATAATGGGCGATGGTACAAACCGAATGAATAAATACACTGTAGGCATGGCTACCCAGGGACTTGCCAATTACCTTAAAAAGGTTTTTGCAGGCGAAAACGAGATCCGGATTGCCATTGCATACGATTGCCGCAATAACAGCAGTTATTTCTCGCAAATCGTTGCCGATGTACTTTCAGCAAACGGCCTGGTAGTTTACCTTTTCAGCAAACTACGTCCAACGCCTGAGCTTTCGTTTGCCGTGCGCTATCTGCATTGTCACAGCGGTGTTATGGTTACGGCTTCGCACAACCCAAAGGAATATAACGGGTATAAAGTTTACTGGAACGACGGAGCACAATTGGTTCCACCGCATGATAAAAATGTGATACTCGAAGTGCAGAAGATTGCTTCGGTTGGTGAGGTGAATTTTGCAGGCGATACCTCAAAAATCATCATGCTTGGCGAAGACATGGATAACGAATTCCTCAAGGTTTCGAAAACGTATTCGCTGGCACCTGAAGTTATAGCCCCGGCAAAGGATATGAAGATTGTTTATACTCCGCTGCATGGAACAGGTATCACAATGGTACCACAATCACTGCGGAATTACGGCTTTCAGAATATTCATATTGTTGAAGCACAGGCAATTAATGACGGCAATTTCCCAACCATTGTTTCACCCAATCCGGAGGAAAGAGCGGCTATGAAAATGGCGCTCGACCTGGCCCGCGAGATAAATGCCGACCTCGTGCTTGCCACTGATCCTGATGCTGACCGCATTGGCGTTGGTGTTAAAGATACGGATGGCAACTATATTTTACTCAACGGCAACCAGACTGCTGCCTTGCTGACCTATTATCTAATAAAACAATGGGAAGCCAAAGGAAAACTTAAAGGCAATGAGTATATCGTAAAAACAATTGTGACCTCTGAGCTTATCAGCGATATTGCAAAAGGTGCCGGGGTTGAATACTTCGATTGCCTTACAGGTTTTAAATGGATTGCGGAAGTAATCCGTAACAACGAAGGCAAAAAAACGTTTATAGGCGGTGGTGAAGAAAGCTACGGCTACATGATAGGCGATTTTGTTCGTGATAAAGATGCCGTTACTGCCTGCGCCATTTTCGCTGAATGTGCTGCATGGGCAGCAAGCAAAGGGAAAAGCCTCTACGAACTCCTGCTCGATATTTACCTGGAATACGGCCTGTACAAGGAAAACCTTGTAAATGTCGTAAAAAAAGGAATGAGCGGACAAGCAGAAATCAAAGCTATGATGGAAGGTTTCCGTTCCAACCCGCCGAAAGAAATTGCAGGTTCGAACGTGGTGCTTATGAACGACTACGAGCTTCGCCAGGCAACTGATATTGCTAGTGGAATCACGACCCCGATCAACCTGCCAAAGAGTGATGTGCTGCAGTTTTTCCTGGCCGACGGCACAAAAATATCCATGCGCCCTTCAGGGACCGAACCGAAAATTAAATTCTATTTCAGCGTTCGTTCCGATCTCAAAACCACAGCTGATTTTAAAGATACAGAAGCAAAACTCGACGGACGAATTGAGGAAATCATTGTGGCTATGGGGTTGAGGTAGAGGGTAGATGGTGGAAGGTGAAGGTGGATGGCGGGTAGAAGATGTAGGATGTCGAAAGTCGGATGGCAGATGG
>CAISRK010000114.1 GCA_903887815.1 uncultured Bacteroidales bacterium
AATATACAACCCTGCCCTGAACATCTATAATTTCTAGTTTGAGTTTTCCATTCAATCCAGCAGGAACCTTAACTGTAAACCAGTCTCTTACCGGATTTGGAAATACGTCGATAGATTTATTAATAGGCTGTTCGTTAAATGACAAGGACGTGAATGCCGTCTGAAAATTAGGTATTCCCCAGCCTAACAAGGAATCTGGATTTTGAGCCTGGCTCGCACTTATCTTAATTTTTTCTATAATCTGCATATTATTCAATTGCGGGAAAGCTTGCCATAAACAGGCCGTAATTCCGCACATGATGGGAGAGGAAAAAGATGTTCCGTTACCACCACCTAATCCGCTGGGATAAAAAATGGTTGCATTAACACCTTTTGCAGCTACTGTTGGTTTAATGCGCCTGTCGTAGGTCGGGCCAACGGAACTGAACGATGCCCTGATACCATTTCCATCTACGGCACCAATTGTAAATACACTATCGCCATCCGCCGGAGCACCCATATACCACCATCCGCCGCCACCATCATTCCCAGCACTGTTAACAACTAGTATACCTTTCTGCGCTGCCATATCTGCACCTCTAGTAACAACAGTAGTATTTCCATCCATATCTGCATAAGTATGGCTGGGAGCAGGAGGATCAAAAACAGTATAACCCAACGACGAATTAATCAGGTCAACGCCCACACTATCAGCAAATTCGGCTGCACTTACCCAGTAATACTCTTCAATAACCGATTCGGTTTCAGCTACTTCGGAACGGAGAAGCCAGAAATCTGCCTTCGGCGCAGTACCAATCATCTGGCCGCTTACATTTGCACCCATGCATGAGAGTACGCTTGTGCCGTGCCAATGCATTGTGGTTGCATAAACATTATTTCCGGGTAAGGCAAAATCATGCGTTCCTTTTATCTGGTTATGCAACCGAAGACTATCGAAACACGGCATTACGTCGGCAGAGTTAAAACCTGCATCGATTACAGCAATAGTCATCCCCTGGCCCCTGAAACCATTGTTATGAAGATACTGCCCATGTAACTGGTTGATCTGGTTATACGCAGACCCGTAATTATAAAAATCAGTAGTCGTTTGTTTAGCGAATGAACCGTTTATCGGACTTATATTCTCAGCAGCAAAATAAGGTTTTAATGAACTCTGAGAGTTGGTAGTTGTCTTATTATCAATTAGTTTTACAGTGGAAACATAGGCTAAATGCGACAACTGATCGGCAATTGGCTGTTCCGCTTCAACCACAATGGTATTAAACCAGCGTGAACGGGTAAGCACCTTTGCTCCTGTTGCAGCTATATCCCTTACATATTTTTCATTCACCGGAATATCCTTTTCGTCAAAAGCAATATTATGCATCAGCCTCCGTCCAACCGCTTTTTCCGAAAGAAACGAAGCCGGATTAACCGGGGCATCAGCGCTTATCCCCTTGTTGTTAAACTGAATAACAAACTGTTTCAGGTCCCTTTGCTGGGCAAAAATTGAAAGAGCTGAGAATAGAACTAATATAAGGAATATGAATTTGTTCATTCTGTAGGGTTTTGAATTTGCAAATATAACAACTTAGAGCTCTTAATGTTTGTTGACCGGGTTATTAGAAGGAATAAAACAATAGCAGCAAGCGGGTGAATATTACTCCGGTAAAAAAAATGTACTTTTGTACCTTAAATTAAAATCGCATGCGAATTGATATCATCACCCTGTTTCCTGAAATGTTCGAAGGCCCTTTAAATTATTCTATAATAAAAAGGGCGCAGGCAAAGGGATTGGCTGAGATTCACCTGCACAACCTCCGCGATTTTTCGGACAATAAACACCGCAAGGTTGATGATTATGCTTTTGGAGGAGGAGCCGGCATGGTAATGATGATGCAACCTATTGTAAGCTGTTTGGAAGCATTGAAAAAGGAAAGGGTATACGATGAAATTATTTTCCTCACCCCCGACGGGGAATTGTTCGACCAGCCGATTGCAAACAAATTGTCGATGGCATCGAATATCATACTAATGTGCGGTCATTATAAAGGGATTGACGAAAGGCTGCGTGAGCACTATTTCACCAGGGAAATTTCGATTGGAAATTATGTGCTTACAGGAGGTGAACTTGCGGCCGCTGTGATATCGGACGCTGTTATCCGCCTGTTGCCGGGTGTATTAAGTGACGAAACTTCGGCCTTGTCCGATTCGTTCCAGGATAACCTGCTTTCGCCACCTGTATATACCCGACCTGCCGAATTCAATGGCTGGACAGTTCCTGATGTTTTAATATCGGGAAATGAAAAGGAGATCAGGAAGTGGCAGCATGAAAAAGCGCTTGAGCGCACTCGTACTCGCAGACCGGGATTGATTGACTGAGACTGCCTGAAATTAGATATCAACATATCATTAATTCCCCTTGCTATTGCCTGGTTAAATTTGTAATTTAGCCTGTTCAAATTCATAAAACAAAAGAAAATATGGCATTTTTAGATTCACTCAAGAAGCTTTTTGGAACGTCGAAAGAAGTATCGGCTTTAAAAGCTGCAGAAATAAAAGAAGCAACCACAGCGAAGGCTTCGGAACTGAAGGAGAAAGCTGCACAGGGCGTTGAAACGGCAAAAGAATATACCAAAGAAGTTGCCGAAAAGGTTGATGTCGTTATTGAAGACGTAAAAACGGCGGCCAAGGACGTTACTGAGAAAGTTAAAGATTTTGGGGAAACCCTGAAAGACAAGGCCGAAGACGCTTTGGAAAAACTTGACGATAAGGCAGCTGCGGTTGTTGATAAACTTGAAGAAAAAATCAGAGCTAGTGTCGGCGCAACAGAAGAGTCGGTAACTGAACCCGTAGTTGTAGCTGAACCTGTGGCTGAAGTTGTAGCTGAGGCAACGGAAGTTGTTGAAGAAAAGACTGCAGAAATAATTGATGAAACAACAAAAACGGATCCGAAAAGCTAATTTTCATTTCCTGTTCTACGTATTAATCCCCATATATGGTTAGTTTATATGGGGATTTTTCATCTGGTAATCTAAAGTAAATGCATGTTATTGTCAATATCCCGGATAAGAACATCGGCGCTTTCGAGCCCCACCGAAAAACGGATTAACCGGCTGGATAATGTACTGTAAAGACCTGGCTTGACAAATGTACAGGAAGGAATAATCAACGACTCAAAGCCGCCCCAAGAAACAGCCATACGCCAGTATGTAAGTGAATTACAAAACTCTTCGATTTTTTCAGCAGATGAATCAATTTCAACTGTAAATAACCCCTGCCCTTTTTTCATTTGTTTTTGCGATAGTTCAAACTGGGCATTTTCAGGATCAAAAGGATAGTAAATGCGGGTGATTTTATGTTGAGTTTTTAGCCAGGTAAAGATTTGATTTGTTGCCCGGCTTACATGCTCCATACGTACAGGTAGTGTCCTCATTCCTCGTAATACAAGCCATGCATTGAAAGGGGATAAGATACCGCCAAGAGTTAAAAACTCATTGGCAAAGAGTCGCCCTATGAGTTCTTTGGAGCCGCAGCAAACACCAGCCACAACGTCGCTGTGCCCCCCGAGGTATTTTGAAGCTGTATGCACAACAAGATCGATTCCTAGCTTTACAGGCTGCTGAAAAAGAGGTGTGCTATAGCTGTTATCGATAATGGTAGTTATGCCATGGTCTTTTGCAAAAACTGCGATGGCGCTTAAATCCTGTTGTTCGAATGTCCATGAGTTAGGACTTTCGAGGTAGATAACCGTAGTTTCGGGTCGTATAGCTGCAATTACATCTGATGTTGAACATCCATTTACCATGGTAGCATTGACACCAAATTTAGGCAGGATATTGGTATTCAGCAGAGTGTTGGTCCATGTATAGGGATTCTGAACGCAAACTATATGATCGCCTGTTTTCACACACGATAAGATAGCTGCCGAAATAGCTGCCATCCCGCTGCCGAAAACCAGGGCTTCGTCGGCTCCCTCGAGTGCGGCCAGTTTCCGGCATAGCAGGTTAATAGTTGGATTATTGCCACGCGAATAGACCAGGTTTTCCTTTTCATTTGTGATGGCATCCCTGAACTGTGCAACATTTTTAAAGTAAAAATTGCTGGTTTGATAGATCGGAGGCGTAACCGGGGTTATTCCTTCATTTTCATTTTCGCCCAAAACATTGATAATGTATGAGATGTCATAGTCAGCGTCGTTCATAGTGAGTTCATTTACTGTGGTTTATACCAATCATCTGTAACCAGATACTTTTTGTTCAAATGTAAAAATAAATCTTAATTTTGCAGCCCTGGCTGAAAAATGGAGATATCAACAGGCCATTGTTAAAAAAACTGGCACAAACTTGTTTTGTATCAATTTTTTAGCGTAAATTTGCACTCATTTTTGAGAAACACGCACATCTAATACATAAACTAATGAGTAAGAAGGAGTTAATTCAGTACGTTGAAGATACTTTAGTATTAAAGAACGATTTACCTGCATTTAAAGCTGGTGACACGATTACCGTACATTATAAAATCAAGGAAGGTGAAAAAGAACGTATACAGCTTTTCCAGGGTGTAGTTCTGCAAAGATCAGGCGAAGGCGCTACTGAAACCTTCACAATCCGCAAAGTTTCGGGTACTATTGGTGTTGAAAGGATTATTCCTGTTTGCTCGCCATTTATCGATAAAATTGAGTTAAACAAACGTGGTGCTGTGCGCCGTGCAAGGATTTTCTACCTTCGCGATCTTAAAGGTAAGAAAGCCCGTATCAAGGAAAAACGCAAATAATCCTTTAAAGGGTACAATGCATACAATCAGGTTGTCCTTTCCGGGCAGCCTTTTTTTGTTTTATAATAACCAGAGGCGGGCTGGGTAAAGCACGAAGCAGTATCAAAGATAAGTACTTATATGTTTTTGAAAATTAAATCTTTACAATAATTTTCCAACGGTACATAATTCCAACTACCAGCAACCAGAAACCGGTAAAAACCAAAGCTCCAAGAAGGGATGCATTTATTGGTGACAAACCAAAGGATTGGTACCATGCAAATAACCAGTTATACAGCGAAACTCTTGAACCTGAACTATTTACGTAAATAAGCCCAAGTAAAATGGCACCGATCTCCGAGCCGAAATAAGCGATGATGGGATTAGTGCCAAATGCCAGGAAAGGCGGTGCAAATTGCCTTATCTTACGAATATCGGCAATCCAGTAACACATACCTAACACAACCATTGCAAGCCCCGAGGTGTAAAGAACATACGAACTGCTCCAGAGTTGTTTGTTTATAGGGAATACCATCCCCCATATCATTCCACCCATAATAAGTAAATTACCGTAAACCAGGAGATTGATCAATCGTTCGTTATCATTCTTTGATTTCATAAATTTAGTTCCTGCAAGTAGCCCGATAAAACCGCTCACAAGGGCAGGAAAAGTACTGAGAATGCCTTCCGGATCGTAAAGTTTTGTATAACCCCAAACGTGATTTCCAAGCACCATCCTGTCGAACCATGCAGCCAGATTGGTATTCTGATCGAGGTTGGCAGCGCCAACATCAGGAACGGGAACCATCGTCATTAATCCCCAATATCCCAGCAAAATTATAGCCGAAGCATACCAAACGTACTTTATTTCCGAATAGATCAGGATAAGCCCACAAACAAGGTTTACAACAGCAATCCGTTGGAGAACACCGGGGATACGGATGTTTTCCAGGTTCGTAAAGGGGAAGGTATTTACGATTAAACCAAGAATAAATATAACGGCCGACCGCCTTAGGAGTTGCAATGCCAGTTTTTGTTTCGATGTGCCTTTTTGCTTTCGTTTTGATATAGAAAGTACAGCCGAAAAACCCATTGCAAAAACAAAAAATGGGAATACTAGGTCGGTAGGTGTGCATCCGTTCCAGTGCGAGTGTTGCAAAATGGAATAACTGTAATTCCAACTTCCCGGAGTGTTAACAATGATCATTGCCATTATAGTTAGACCCCTGAAAATATCGAGGGATACGATTCTGTTGGCTGCAGTTCCCATAGGTATTTGATTTTTATAAATACGTTTTTAAGAAGTTCATGTCAAAAATACACTATCCATGCACTTTAGCAATTCAAATACCGGAAATTATTTTCCGATAAATATTTAAATAACTTTAATTTAAAATAATATTTCTTACATTATCAGGTCTTAACTTTCATTATGAGGCAATTATGCTAAATCCTAATAATTGAATTGTTATTTTGAAATAACATTCACAAATTACTAATTTTATAGCTTATAAAATTATATCAAGCACATTTACAATAACCTGGACAAATGCAGCAAGGACTCATACCAAATGTTTCGGTAGATTGTGTAGTATTTGGATTCGATTTTACGAATCTTAACGTATTATTAATAGAACGAAATTTTTCGTTAAACGGGATTCACTATGCCGACCTTAAACTTCCGGGTGACTTAATGCGGCTTGATGAGGATCTTGATACTGCTGCTGCCCGTATCCTGAAGGAGAATACTGGCCTGAGCGATATTTACCTGAAACAGTTTAAGTCGTTCGGTTCTCCCGACAGATTAAAGCGAAAACCACATGACCTGGAATGGCTTCGACTTATTGATCATCCTGAAGAACATGTAATTACGATAGCTTATTATTCATTAATTGATATTTCGGAGTATGGCAGATCGCAACTGGTAATCAGCGATAACGCTCAATGGACACCAGTGCAGGAAATTACCGACCTGGTAATGGATCATATGGACATATTACGATATGCCCTCGAACATCTGCGGGTTGAACTGCTTAATAAACCTATTGGATTTGAATTGTTGCCCGAGAAATTCACACTTTCGCAGATGCAGCGACTATACGAGGTAATTTTAGGAACTACATTTGATAAACGGAATTTCAGGAAAAAGATTTCGAGTATGAAATATCTTATCCCACTCGACGAAAAACAAGTCGGGGTGGCTCACAAACCGGCAAGGCTCTATATCTTCAGTAATGAAGTTTACCTTAAAACAAAGAAGGACAGTTTTGATTTCTCGGTATAACCGAATGTACACTGGTAAATAATTATTAAAACAGATCAACAATCTTCATTGTATTTCCCCTGAAAATAAAGGAATCGCCTTTTTTAAGCCCGTTCATTGCTGCAACAAGCGGCACTACCGGTGAAACAACATAAACTGATTTATCTTCAATTTCAACTTTACCTATCCCGGCCATAATATATAAGAGCTGCGACTCGAGTACCACCAGGGCTCCAAGTTCTACTTTTGTAGAAACACTCCCCTGCTTGAACTGGCGCAGAAAACGCAGTTCTTCTTCAATCCCGGCAAGTTGTTGTGCTAACATATCGCGTTTGCGCATAAGTTGGGCGCGGAACGAATCGTACCTGTCCTTTGGAGGACCATATTCGTTTGCTCCCTGCTGGGCATCGTTCATAGCCGCGAGGATGTGAGTTTCCGATTCCTCCTTTATTTCAATACATCGTGCTAATAATTTCTCTTTCAATGATATATCAGCTTTCATAAACCTTTATTATTTGCAGTTCTTTATGAAAAAACTTAAGTAAAGGTAATTGTTTTAACATCAACTATATTTGCATAAAAATAGGTGGATATCTTTTTACTGATTTTAATTTAACGTCTTGCAACCGGCATGCTAGTTTTTTACCGCCCGTTTACTGATCCGTACTTTAATATAGCTGCTGAAGAGTATTTCGTGAAGCATGCTGTGGATGATATTTGTATGATCTGGATTTCAGAACCATCGGTCATCATTGGAAAACATCAGAATGCATTTGCCGAAATCAATTATCCCTATGTCCTGAAAAACCATATCCCTGTTATAAGGAGGATAAGTGGCGGTGGCGCAGTATACCACGATACAGGAAATGTAAATTTTACCTTTATTCAGAAAATAAAACCCGGATTCCCTGTTGATTTTGCCCAGTTTACTTCGGTTATTATCCGGTTTATGAAGAGCCTTGGCATTGTGGCAACAAGCAATCGCCGAAACAGTCTTTTTGCCGGGGACCTGAAATTTTCGGGTCATGCGGAACATATTTTTCATGACAAGGTCCTTCACCATGGCACCATTTTGTTTAGCACAAACCTTGTAATACTTCAGCATTGCCTTACACCTGTAAAAGAATACCAGGGAAAAGCGTTGCCATCAGTAAGGAGTAAAGTTGGCAACCTCGCCCCGCTCCTACCTCAAATTGCTGATGTTCATGAGTTTGTAAAACAATTTACAAGCTGGTTAAATAGCCAATATCCCGGCAGCCATTCGTATTACCTTACAGAGGCCGATTCCAAATCCATCAATGCACTGGCCGACACCAAATATAAAACCTGGCAATGGAATTTCGGGTACTCGCCGGCCTATGCTTTTGACATTAACATCCCGGCAAGCGGCGGAAATGTTATGCTTAAGATCAAAGTTAAGAACGGAATTATTACCAAAACGGAAACATCCAATTTATCCGAAAACAGAGCGGTTTCGGATGTACTTTCCGGATTGGCCGGTATTCCTTATCATGCAGAAGGTATAAGAGAATTTATTCGAAAAAATCAGTTTCGGCTTGAACTTGCGGGCATAAAAACTGTTACATTGAGTGAAGCTTTTTTCAGTTAAATTATTATAAAATAAAACAATACAGCAAATGAAGGCACAGGAAATTTTCGACAAGCTCTGGACCGGTTACACTTCGCAAAACCCGGAAGCGAAAAGTATATACGATTGTTTTATTGCCGAAGGCGAAAAGGTTGAAAACGACCATATTGCTTTCCGTACTTTTTACGACACCCGGATAAATGTGGATGTTATTGCACGACCTTTCCTCCTTGCTGGTTATGAGCAGAAAGGCTTCTATATTTTTGAAGATAAGCACCTTACAGCGAAACATTTTGAACACAAAAGCATTGCGGATGCCCCGCGGGTTTTTATAAGCCAGCTGATGCCTGATTATTTCAGCCCTAGGCTACAGGCCATTGTGAAACAATGTTCAGCCCGTATTCCTGACGAACTCGTTTTCGGGAATGAACTGATTTTTTCAGGAAATAACTGGGGACCACCATCGTACGAAACTTACGAAATGCTTCGCGCTGAATCGGAATATGCCGCATGGCTTTATGTTTATGGCTTTGTTACCAACCATTTTACAGTTAGCATTAATTCATTAAAAAAATACAATACTATCCAAAAAGTGAACCAGTTTCTGAAAGATAAGGGGTTTATTTTAAATGCGGCCGGCGGTGAAGTGAAAGGAACACCCGAAGAATTGCTTGAGC
>CAISRK010000115.1 GCA_903887815.1 uncultured Bacteroidales bacterium
ATTCCATCAGTTTCCTGGTAGTTGCAGGGTTACTGCTTTTACTCAATTCCTGTGGAACAAATACATCAGCTCCTGAAGCTATTCCTGCAGCTGCTAATGCTGTTATTGATACAAAAGCTCCGAGCGACAGCAAAGGCATCGGGAAATTCACCGATGTTAAACTGGACGCTATTGATCCGGCGAAAGTTGAACATGGCAAGGCAGCTTTCACAGCTAAATGTACTGCCTGTCATAAACTTACTGCAGATAAATTTGTCGGTCCAGGCTTGCTGGGAGTTACAAAACGTCGCACACCTGAATGGGCACTCAACATGATGACCAATCCGGCCGAAATGATCAAAACAGACCCGGTAGCTAAGAAGCTATTTGAAGAAATGCTTGTTCCGATGACGTTTCAGAATATAACAGACAATGATGCACGGAATATTTTTGAATACTTGCGCCAGAACGACAGCAAATAATTGCCCATCCAAATCAATATACAAACCAACAAATCAACAATTATGAAAAAAAATAGACTAAGTTTAGTTGCCCTTGGAATGCTGGCAATTGCAGCCGGGGTTTTTACATCCTGCAAGCCCAAAAAGGTTGGCAGCATGATGGCAGGGGATGCAGCTCAGAAAGTGTATGTAGCTCCTGGCCAATATGACGAATTTTATCTTTTTACATCCGGTGGATTCAGTGGTCAGCTAGGTGTTTATGGACTTCCGTCAGGTCGTCTGCTGCGTAACATTCCCGTATTTGCTCAAGATCCTACTTCCGGATGGGGGTATTCAGAAGAAACGAAACCAATGCTTAATACCAGCAACGGATTTGTTCCCTGGGACGACAGCCATCACCCTGAACTAAGTAAAACCAATGGCGAGGACGATGGCCGTTGGATTTTTATAAATGGCAACAATACTCCTCGTATTGCTCGGATCGATCTGACTACATTCCGGACTGCTGAAATTATTGAACTTCCAAATGCAGGCGGAAACCATGCTTCGCCTTTCTGTACTGAAAATACGGAGTATGTTGTTGGGAATTCGCGTTTTTCGGTTCCGTTGGATGGTAAGGATGACGTTCCAATCACTACGTTTAAAGAGAATTTTAAAGGCGCAGCAACTTTTGTGAAGGTAAATCCGAAGAGTGGAAACATGAGTATCGCATTCCAGATCGTTGTTCCTGGATTCAATTATGACCTTGCACATGCCGGTAAAGGTGTTTCGCACGATTGGGTGTTTTTTACATGCTATAATTCGGAGCAGGCGCACAACCTGTTGGAGGTAAATGCAAGCCAGAATGATAAGGACTTTGTAATGGCCGTAAACTGGAAAAAAGCTGAAGAACTTGTTGCACAGGGAAAAGGAAAAAAAATACCTGCCAAATACGCTCATAATGTCTATAATGAAAGCTCACATTCGGCGACCTCGACGATGGAAAATGAAGTGACAGTGATCATGGCAGAAGATATGCCAGGGCTGGTGTATTACATTCCATGCCCGAAATCGCCCCACGGTTGCGATATTAGCCCCGATGGGAAATACATTGTAGCCAGCGGTAAACTTGCTGCAACTATCCCTGTTTTTTCTTTTGAAAAGTTGCTTAAGGCTATTGATAGTAAAGCTTATGAAGGTGAAGTGGCAGGTATTCCAGTATTGAAATACGAATCAGTCTTGGCCGGTGAAGTGCAGCAAACAGGTCTTGGTCCTTTGCATACTGAGTTTGACGACAAAGGGTTTGCTTATACGTCTTTCTTTGTTTCTTCCGAAATTGTAAAATGGGATGTTGAAAAACGGGTTGTGGTTGATCGCGCTCCAACTTATTATTCAATCGGACATTTATGCGTTCCGGGTGGCGATTCCAGGAAACCAAGCGGTAAATATGTAATTGCATTGAACAAAATTACAAAAGACCGCTATCTGCCTACTGGTCCCGAACTAAATCAATCAGCTCAGCTTTTTGATATCAGCGGCGAAAAAATGACTTTATTGCTTGATTTTCCTACCATTGGCGAGCCTCATTATGCCCAGGCTATTCCTGCAGATAAGATTGTAAAGAACTCTAAAAAGTTCTATAAAATAGAGGACAACACGAATCCGTTCGTTACCAAAACAGAAGCTGAGGCAAGGGTAGTCAGAAAAGGAATCAGGGTCGATGTGTATATGACCGCTATCCGCTCGCATCTCAATCCGGATAACATCGAAGGGATTAAACCTGGCGACGAAGTGTATTTTCATGTAACCAACCTCGAACAGGACTGGGATGTTCCCCATGGATTTGCTATTAAAGGAGCTGATAATGCTGAACTTCTGGTAATGCCTGGCGAAACCCAGACTCTGAAATGGGTGCCTTTGCGTGCCGGTATGTTCCCTTTTTATTGCACTGATTTCTGTTCGGCACTTCACCAGGAAATGCAGGGTTATGCGCGAGTATCACCAGCAAGCGCCAATGTGCCCCTTTCTTTTTCAGGAGGTGCAAATGCGGCCCAATAAATTTCATTAAAAGCTGATTTTAATTTGAAAAGAATGGCAGGGGTGGTTGGATAAACATGTTTTGCTTAACAATTCAACTTCCCCTGTTTTTTTACTCTTAGTCTTAATCTGAAATTTATGAAAACCGGTTCTCGTAACATAGTTCTTTTTTGCACTTTGCTTATGGTCGGAGCTTTTTTCTTCCCATTCTGGAAGATTATTCTGGAGGCCCCTCAATATCCCGAAGGCATGGAAATGAAAATCTGGTTGTACAGGATCACCGGCGATGTAGACAAGATCAACGGATTGAATCATTACATCGGGATGAAAATGATCATGGAAAATGAGTTTCCTGAGTTCCGGATCATGCCCTGGGCAATGGGTATTCTTATTGTCTTTGGGGTTTTCACTGCACTGCTGCGTATAAGGGTCTTACTCTGGGCCTGGATTGGTACACTTTTGTTAGCAGGAGGAGTGGCGTTTTACGACTTTTATCAATGGCTTTACGATTACGGGCATAACCTGAATCCTCATGCAGCCATCAAGGTACCTGGCATGAGTTACCAGCCACCCATACTGGGCTATAAGCAATTACTAAACTTCCTGGCGGGTTCATTTCCCGATACCGGAGGTTACCTTGTAATAATTGCAGCCCTTGGGATCGTCGGCATCGCAATCAGTGAGCAATTCGGGAAGAAATAATTTACCTGTATTAGCAATTAATTCTGTTGTTGAACTAATAAACGAGCTGGGTGTTCCTATAACATATCTGGTCGTTCTAAAATATCAAATTGTATGAAGGGTTTATTCATTCTTTCCTTTGTTACCCTTATATTTTGCTCTGCATGTAAACACGAGATGCGGCCGCTTGATTATGGGAAAGAAAACTGTGAGCAATGCCGAATGACGGTCATGAACCCTCAGTTTGGCGCAGGAATGCTTACATCTAAAGGTAAAGTTTATGCTTTCGATTCAGGTGAGTGTCTTGTACGCTATCTTAAAAGTAAAGGCATCAGTGGAAATGACCAATATTTTGTTAGTGATTTCAATAAACCAGGAAGCCTTGTTGATGCTACAAAAGCGATTTTTCTTCAAAGTGCTCAGATAGAAAGTCCTATGGGTGGAAACCTGGCTTCATTTGCACATCAGGCAGCTGCTAAGCTGGCTCAGAAAGAACTTGGAGGCGAATTATTGAACTGGCAGCAACTTATAGCTAAGAAATGAATCCGTATAATCTCCTTAACTGGTTAAATTGTTTGTTTGTTTTAAAAGGAAATGGAATTCCGAAGATGTCCGGAAGCATATTCCTATTTCTATTGCTTTTGTTTAACCTGATTGTATTAACGAAATGTGCAATTGCACATGAAATCATTGTCAAGCCGGGATCGAAAGTCACTACCATCCAGCAGGCGCTGGCTATTTCGAAAAATGGGGATATAATAAGAGTCACAAAATCAACGTATAATATTTCCGACCTGCTTATTGACAAATCAGTCAGCCTAGTTGGGATTAACAACCCTATCCTTGACGGGCAAAAAAAGAGCAACCTGATCATTATACAGGCTCCTCATGTTACTATAAAGGGATTTGTTCTGCGAAACAGTGGGATTTCAAGTATCAGAGACAAGGCAGGGATCAGGGTCGAAAAAGGTGATTCGGTCAGCATTATCGATAACCGTCTCGAGAATACCTGTTTTGGGATTTATCTTGCAAAAGTTACAGGCGGGGATATCAGGGGTAATATAATCGAAGGAGTTAATACGATTGTACAATCGGGTAATGGAATTCATCTTTGGTATTCGCACCAGATTAATATTGAAAACAACCAGGTCAGGGGTCAGCGTGATGGCATTTATTTCGAATTTGCAACACACTGCGAAATAAGCGGGAATCTATGCGAGAACAACCATCGCTACGGGTTGCATTTTATGTTTTCGCACAATGATAACTATACTAATAACACATTCAGGAATAATGGCTGTGGTGTTGCGGTTATGTATACCAAGCATATTACGATGATCCATAATACATTTGAAGATAACTGGGGAAGTTCTGCCTATGGCCTACTGTTGAAAGATATTAGTAAAAGCTGCATTTCGTACAATACATTTTCGAAAAACACCTCTGCTATATATATGGAAGGTACCAGCGAGATCAAGGTTGAACATAATAATTTCAGGAACAACGGGCTTGCGGTCCGTGTACTTGCCGATTGCGAAA
>CAISRK010000116.1 GCA_903887815.1 uncultured Bacteroidales bacterium
CCTGGTTTATGACATGCAGAAATATTATCCTGAACTTTTCGGAACGTTAATGCAGGAGCAGCGCCGGCGGATGCATGAGGCCATCAGGACCAATCTTATTAAGGGGATTGAGGAGGGCTTGTACCGGAAAGAGATGAATGTGGATATCATATCAAAACTCCACATGACCCGCATGGAATACAGCCACAGGCCCGGTAACAATTATCAGTTGTCAGATGTTGATTCACCCGAAGTAATGCAGGAAATTTTCATCTACCACCTGCATGGAATTGCCAACGAAAAAGGAGTCAAATTTTTAAATGAAAAACTAAAATCTGAATGGAAATGATAAAACCACGTAAAATCAGTCTTGTATTGATCCTGGCGTTAATGCTTGCCGGAACGGCGAAAGCACAAACGCAGGAATTTACACTTAAACAGGCCCAGGATTATGCGGTCCAGCATAATTTCCAGGCTAAAAATGCAATTATCGACATCGAACTGGCGGTTAAGAAAATAAGGGAAACACTAGCTTCCGGGCTGCCACAGGCGCAGGCAAGCATCGGTTATACCAATTTCATCAACCTGGCCACCCAGCTGATCCCAGCGGAATTTTTCGGCGGGAAAAAAGGCGAGTTCATGGAGGTGCAGTTTGGTACCAAAAATAATGCAAGCGCCCAGATTCAGTTGAGTCAGCTGGTATATAGCGGTTCGTATTTCGTTGGATTGAAAATGTCGAAAATTGCTCAGCAAATGACTCAGCTGCAACTCGAAAAAGTACAGCAGGACGTAAAGCAAGCCATCGCATCTTCCTATATTCTTTGCCTGGTTGCGGAGAAAAATCAGGAACTGATGAAGGAAACTATCACTACCATGGAATCGCTTGTGAAAGACTCCAAGGCCATGATGAATAAAGGATTTATGCAGGAAACCGACGTGGATAAGCTCTCCTTGCTCCTCGCCGACCTGAAAACCAATCAGCTCAATGCAGCCAACCAGATCAGGAACGCCTATTCGCTGCTAAAATTCAATATGGGACTTACCATAGCTGATGAAATCAGACTGATAGAAAATCTGGATGTTCTGTTGCTGGCTACCGATCCTGAAGGACTACTTCAACAGTCCTTCAATCAATCGGATAACGTTACCAATAAATTGATGGAAGCTCAAACCGGCTTGTCGAGACTACAGGTTAAACTGGCGCAGACCGAATATCAGCCTACCATATCAACCTTTCTTTCGCAAACCGAAAACGCGCAGCGAAATACTTTCTCTTTCTTCAGTCCAAAGGAAAAATGGTACGCCACATCGATTTTCGGAGTCAACGTAGCTATTCCGATATTCAGTTCGGGCAAGCGCTATTATAAAATTCAGGGTGCCAACCTCGAATATGAAAAATCCATGAATACCAAGCGGCAGGTAAATGAAAGCCTTGCTTTGGGAGCTTTAACAGCCAAGAACAATTTCCAGGTATCAGTTGAGACTTTCCGCAACAAGCGCGACAACTTCGAGCTGGCAAAAAAGATTTATGCAAAGGATCAGATCCGTTACAAATCAGGTGTATCCTCTACCACCGATCTGAATCAGACTTACAATTCACTGCTTCAGGCACAGGGCAC
>CAISRK010000117.1 GCA_903887815.1 uncultured Bacteroidales bacterium
CATTACAGATGATTCCGGTATTATTTTTTCCGCAAAAGTAGCAAGATTCAGTTTTGAATTCACATCAATTGTAAAACAAAATTCCTTTACTTATCTGAAAAGAGGATTTTAATTATACCGTTTTTATAAGAAGCTATTGCAAGTTCCTGAAATACTTCAGACTTCTCAAATATTATTTACACACCTGATAATAAAGCGAATAGAAATATAAGGTTCTCAGCTATATAGTTATATGTTTCCAAAAGTGCAGAAATTATAAAGTTTTCACCTTACCCTGGGACCATGATCAGATTTCATTCTGTTTATTCTATAAATAAATATGTCCATAGGCAATTTAGCATACCTTTGATTATTCAGTTATATACTAAATAATAACTACACCTTAATAATAACTACACCTTAACTCACCGTTTTAAACGTAACCAATTTAAAATCTCATGAAAAAATCTCTACGACTTTTTATCGCAACACTTTTACTCTTTTCGGGCAGCTTTCTTTATTCTCAAAATCACACCCTCAAGGGAATTGTAAAAAATGAAAAAGGAGAACCAATGGAATTTGCTTCAGTCGCTATAAAGGGCACCAGCACAGGTACCATAAGCGATGCTGAAGGGAAATTCACGCTTACTTCCGGAATAAGTGCACCAACTTTACTGATTTCCTCTGTGGGATACGAAACGAAAGAAGTTGTGGTAAAAAGCGACTTTATCGAGGTTCAACTTAATTTGCTGAATACCAGCCTCAGCGAATTTATCGTTGTTGGCACCCGCAATCCCAAATTAAGTAAGATGGAAACCCCGGTACCTGTAGATGTTGTGAATTTAGTTAAGATGAGAACCATAACACCCCAAAACTCAGCAAACGATATTTTAACATACCTGATACCTTCATTTAACTCAAACCGTCAATCAGCATCCGACGGAACCGAACACATTGATCCTGCATCGCTCAGAGGGCTTGGCCCTGACCAGGTTTTGGTTTTGGTGAATGGCAAAAGAAGACACACTACCTCCCTGGTTAATTATCAGAATACAGTTGGAAATGGTTCAGTTGGAACCGACTTAAGTGCTATCCCTGCTTCAGCAATAAAGCGTATTGAAGTATTACGCGACGGGGCCGCCGCACAGTACGGTTCTGATGCAATTGCCGGGGTTATCAATCTGATTCTGAATGACAATATTGGTTTTCAAGCCGAAGCTACATATGGTCAGACCTCCCGCAACGATGGTCAAACAACAGATTTAAACCTGAATTACGGTGCCAAACTTGGGGGGAAAGGCGGCTTTATCAACCTGACGGCTGAATTTAACAACCGTGCAAAAACCAACCGCTCCCAGAACAACAACCTGATCATTTTCGATCAATCGGAAAATAATAATTATTTTTCATATGATTTTTGTGACGATCCTGCTGCTGCCCGTAAAATTGATGACGATGCAATTGCTGCTGCAGGCATGACCCGAAACGATTTTAATTTCCAGGTTGGTGATGCCAGGATACAAAACATCCAGGGATTCTTAAACTCTTCCATCCCCTTAAACAAAAACACCGAATTGTATTTTTCAGGAGGTGTAAGCAAACGAAATGGGATAGGTTTTGGATTCAGGAGGTTGCCAAGTGAAACTGAAAATGTAGTCTCGGAATTATTCCCTTTTGGTTTTCAACCCGAATTAAAGTCAAACATTGCCGATGTTTCGTTAATTTCAGGAGTAAGGTTTAAACTCGCCGACTGGAAATTCGATGTAAGCAATACCATTGGACAAAATAACTTCAAGTATGAAGTATCCAACACAAACAATGCGTCGATGGGGGTAAGCAGCCCTACCGATTTTAACGCCGGAAGTCATTCGTTTTTGCAAAATACTGTAAATGCAGACGCATCGCGCTCTTATGCATCATTTTTAAGCGGGCTCAATGTTGCCTTTGGCGCCGAATTCCGTTTGGAAGACTATCAGATTAAAGCCGGGGAGGAAGCTTCTTATAAAAACGGCGGAGCGCAGTCATTCCCGGGATTCTCGCCTTTAAATGCGGTAAACAAACAAAGATCCAGTATCGGGGTATACGCCGACGTTGAAGCAGATATTACCAGCAAATTCCTGGTTGGTGTTGCTGTGCGGTATGAAAATTATTCGGATTTTGGCAATACCACCACCGGGAAATTAAGCTCCAGGTATAAGATTACCGATAACTTTTTTGTCCGTGGCTCAATAAGTACGGGATTCAGGGCTCCTTCACTGCAGCAGGCCTATTTCAATAACATTGCTACCGATGTAGTGGATGGTGTCATGTTAAATTCCGGTATCTTCAGAACTGACAGTGAACTTGCAAAAAGGCTTGGAATTCCTGCTTTGAATGAGGAAACATCAAATAACTACAGTCTCGGCCTGGTGTTTACGCCTGTTAAAAAACTAAATATTACCATCGACGCCTACCAGATAAACATCAACAACCGCATAATACTTACCGGCAATTTAGGGAACGACGCTTACGGTGAACCTGTTCCTGAACTACAGGCTTTATTTGCATTGTATGGCGCGCAAACAGGGCGTTTCTTTACAAATGCCATCAACACAACAACCCAGGGCCTGGATTTAGTAATTGATTACACTTTTTCTCTAGGTAGTGGAAACCTGAATGCTTCTCTGTTGTATAACTTCAACAAGAATACGGTTGATGATAAGTTAAATTATATTCCTGATGCATTTGTTGGCCAGGAAGATGTGTATTTTGGTCCACAGGAAAGGAGCCTGATTGAAACCAACACTCCTAGAAGCAAAGGAACCCTGGCATTGAATTACGATATTAAAAAAATATCCGTTTTGTTGCGAAACACCTATTTTGGAGAAGTTACCCGGGATGGATTCCCTTTTGGCATAACCCAGAAACATGCAGGGAAGGTTGTAACCGATCTGAGTGCTTCCTATAAAATAACGCCCAAAATCCTGTTTGCATTAGGCGCGAATAACCTTTTCGATGTTTTTCCTGATTTACAGGTTTACGAAAACAGCTATTTCGGTGTTTTTAAATATGCCCCGGTTCAGATGGGTACCACAGGTGCTTACTACTTCGTAAGAATAAGTTGCAGTCTTTAAATGGCTGTTTCAGTTTACTTCATTACTTTGTCAAGGCGCAAATCCTTGACAAAGTTTTTTTAGTCTAATACTTCACAGGAAAATTGAAAAAGATTACATGGATCACGGCCACGGCTTTAGTGGTTTCAAACATGATAGGCACCGGGGTTTTTACTTCGTTAGGTTACCAGGTTGCCAGTCTGACAAATACATATACCATAATCCTGCTTTGGTCAATTGGCGGTGTTTTGGCATTATTCGGCGCTTTTTGCTATTCCGAATTAGGGAATTACTATAAAGAAACCGGCGGTGATTATATCTATTTATCCCGGGGTTTCCATCCTGTTTTCGGTTACCTGAGCAGTTGGGTTTCGCTCATCGTTGGTTTTTCGGCACCAGTTTCACTGGCAGCATTAGCTATGAGTAAATACCTTCAGATTTTCGGATTGGGATTAGGCAAAGGTTTCGCTGTTAGCGTTATTATCCTGATAGCCCTCTCGCAATCATTTAGTTTACGAACAAG
>CAISRK010000118.1 GCA_903887815.1 uncultured Bacteroidales bacterium
ATTAACTCCCAGCATTTTCAGCCATGATGGCACATCAAAAGATGGACATGCTTTAGCTGCAAATTGATTGTGGCCTGCTATCAAAATATCAGGATGCACTTTAATAAAAGATTTCACATAATTTTCCAGGGCTTTTTTCTGACCAACAGTTCTGGTGTCTTTTGGCGTTTCACAATCAGCAGATAATCCACCTGCATAAACGATGTGACGACTAACAGAGTTTATGCCAACGGCACCGTTGGTTATTTCCCATGGATCCACATTTGCATCCTCATTATTTGCAACAAGGCGTTCAATTACACCGTTAAGATGAAACAAATCTGTATAGCCAACCTGTTTCCATCCTCGTCCATAAGGTGGTTGATCGAGATGCCAATGACGGATTTGCTCTGATGATACATCATAGAATTCTGGTGTGGCAGTACAATGAATCACTAAATATTTAAGCTTTTGCATCGGGTTGTTTGTTTGTTTCGTCCATATCGATTCCGGTATTATCCTGAACCTTTTTGCGAATAAGTGATTTAATAGTCAGAAATAGTTTCCCGCCAGTTACTTCGTATCCATTTTCTGCCGCGCTGTAGGCCAGAAATCCGGTAACTAACCATGCAGAAATATTAGCCAGGCTAAAAGTATCCTGCTTCATTTCCCTATCCATGGCATACAATAGCATTACCAGTGCGTATGCTATTACCATACGTTCAAAGGCAATGAATAGCTTCCGCATTGAGAACCTTTCTTTTCTGGCTGTTTTTGAAGCCAGTATGCCCAGGCACAAATCGAGCAAAAAAGCGACAAACATGACATGAAAAGCCCCTTTCAGCTCGGCAAAGTAGCTGATAAAAGCAAAAAATATTCCTGTAACAAAATTCCAGTAATGGTCAGATGACCAGTTCATGAGTGTGATCAGACGTTGAGGCATTTGATTCTTTTTCTGCAAATCAATGCCGATATCCTGGTTTAGTAAAGGACAAAAGTTAGCAAGTGTAAACATCCATTTCAGCCACACTCAGCCCATCACACAGGATATTTATTCTGATTTCCTTTATCAGAAACATAAAGCCATTACCTGAATAAATCTGATCGAATTTTAGCTTCTTGAGTTGACCCGCGGTTAGAATAACTTTGAAGGTAACCGGTTTGGAATCGTAGGCCAGCCAATGAAGGAAACCCTTGTAGCGATTAGTAAACAGCGATTCTGCGTTGATATCCGGGAACAAAAGCTGATTGCCATTGAAATCATCATGCCGGCAGGTACCAAGCGGATATGGCTGTCCCAGGCTATCGAGAGACATGCCTTTGTAATACAAAACCTGAAAGCCAGACTCAGCTGCAAAACCATCCTGAAAACCCTCAAATGTACCGGGCTGTTCAGTGCGAGGTATTCTCCATAAGCGTGCGAAGGGAGCGCATGGAGATTCATCAAGCATCCTCTTTGTGAGTATGGGGCAAAGCTCTGTTGTTATGGACAAATAAGGCTCAACGCCTTCAGAATAGATAAGCGGGAATTTCTCTGTATAGAAGTAATAGGTTAAGGTATACGTCTCCGGATTATACTGAAAAACGTAATAAGCATTATTCAGCTTCACATAATACATGTCATTTACTTTACCGGTTAACGGTAAATCCCGGGGATCGTCAACTTCACCTATGTAAGTAAACTTATCTGAAAGTTCCTTAATTCTTCCGAGGTAATTGTCATTGTTTGCTCTCTTAAGTTCAAACTTAATACCAGCATATTCTGGATCAACCTGTACTTTAGGGTTAGGAAGAATGATTCCTGGGAAAGTGACCGCGGGATTGCTTGTACTTGTGATATGCTTGTCCCTGAGATCAATAAAAGTTATGGTAAAGGCATTGTTATCAATTACCGGCATGTATCCGGTAAGGATTGAAATCCATTTCAGGAAATCATTCTGAGCAATTTCAGGAACGTGATCAGAAAGGTTGAATGAAGGTTTAACCGGTACTAAGGAAGGTGTAGTTCCGGAATAGGTATTTTCAGCAAAGCCATTGTAAAGTACTGCACTGTTAAATTCTCCATCAAAAGGATTGTTGATGATGCTATACCCTGCTTCACCAGCTATTTTGCACAACAATGTCCGCATGTAAACAAAGGGAGTGAACAGGTTAGCCGCATAGATGGTTTCGCCATCCTTTTCACCAATTAACATCATCGGGAAATGACCATCCAGAAAGTAGTTCAGCGTGGTGTAATATTCGCTGTAAAGGGTTTTCAGGCTTAGGTTATCCAGTTGAAAAGCATCATCCGGAAAATTATCCAGCAAGCTTTTATTATTTATTGGGAAAATTGCAAAATCTGATTCATACTGAGATTTTGAAATAGCCTCATCAAAAATAGTAGTTGCAATAAAAAACTGATGGTTCAATTCGCTTACCACCATGTCAGCCTGAAAAGGGCTTGTGGTAGTGGAGCAAATCCACATCCATACCTTAATGGTGTCACCAGACTGAAGATCATAAGCAAAGGTGTTTGAATATGTACCTGTTACGGACATTGTGATTGTACTTACAACGACATTGTTTTTGTATATTTTTATTTTTACAGAACCCAAGTTAATAGTACATTTTGAAATGATAGTATGAGATACCGATACATCCATGGGTGCTGTAAAAATGGAACCAGCTTCTGCACCCGTGTTGAATGAACTGGTAAAATCAATATCAGTTTTTCCAAACATGGCAAACCTTAATTCATTAGCACTTATAAAATTAAATAGTGGAAAATTGAATGTTTCACTATGTGCTGTTGAATAAATTGAAGTAATTATCTGATCAGCTCCCAAATTCAAATCTTTCAGAGTTTTACCTGCTAATTTCCCTGCCAGATCCCCATTGTCAATTTTGAATGCAATATCGTATTGCGTGGCATCAGCCTGAGAAACTATGCAATTGCCCTGGTATCTGAGTGATCCAGAGGAAATCAGGTAAGGCAATTCTGCTGTTGCACGGCCATGGCGCTGCACTCGGTGAGCCTGTCCAAACTCATGTCGCAATGCTTCTGTAGCCGGGAATGAAGAATTGAAAATATAACTCCCAGGGATTTTACTCTCTGAAGTGGTGAACAGCGGTGACCTGAGCACCAGTGGAAGGCTGATGCCCGGATCAACCGGTATGTTCGAATTACCAATTTTAATAAGCATTGCAGTGAATTTGTTTTTATTCGGCTTCTTTGATAAACCAATAAATCGCATCCACCTGTTCCTGATTGAGCCCGGATGCATCTGTTGTATTTACAGTATGAACTGGCGGCAATTCGTCAGCGGGAACTACATCGTCCATAAAATCAGTATATGCTTTTATATCATCTTCTCTTTCCTTTATAGCTGACTGGTATTTTACTTTCAGTTCATTTTGCTTACTGATCAGGGTACAATTAGCAACATCTACTAAGGGAACGCTTTCTTTTTCGTTATGCTGCATAACAGTTTTACCTTCTTTATCAGTAAGCAGAAAGCTGCCTCGTAATTCAGAAAGCTCATGCTGGTAGGCTTCAAAATCAGGATTTACGGGGATGCGCGATGTTGCAGAATTTGCTTTTTCAAATTTCCGCAAATGCAAAAGGTTCTTTCGCCGGGCAAAGCATAGTTTATCTCCAGGCAGGTATTTTATAGTGTCGAGTAAAATGAAACGATCGAGAATTTCGCCGTAAGTCAAACCTTCTTTAGGTTTATCAATTGCTTTTTTGAATGCCATGATTTTATTTAGTATTAAATTAGATTAGGTGTAATAGGGTATCCACCTTGTTGTTCCGGCAACTACAACTCGTATCATGCCTGCGTATATAAAACTTCCTATTGCCATTGTGGAAATATTCTTTGTTTTATCAGCTGCTGATGTGCCGGAAAATGAGATAAAGTCATAATAGGTTGCTGTATCCAATGATCTTGACAAGTATAAAGCGGAAGCGCTTGTGTTAGCCGGTGCATATGCATTTATCCTCCCGGAAGTTACCATTGAGCTAAAGTTTGCTACAGTGCTGTATAATGTTTGAGTAGCAGAAGTGTAATACAGGTAGGAATTGTATGTAGCAGTTGTCGCACTTGCCCAGATCATCAATTTTGTTGCTGATCCTCCGGATAGGCTACCACTTACATTTGAAACCTGGTATTGAAGCTTCGAGAAAGCCACATTGATTGTATCAGTAGCAGCGACAGTACCAGTTGATCCTGAAGTATAGCCGGTTAAGGTGCAATTCGGTATTCCTGAAACTGAAATATCATATCTATATGATGCCGGAATAGTTGTAAGCGTTACAACCGGATCACCCGCTGCGTTATTGGGCATCACATTTATATATCCTCCGGATCCTATAGTAAATTGTGACACTCCATTGATATAAACTGTATGTCCGGTGAAGTAAGTGGCGTTTGTATTCCCTGTGTAGCCGAGATTTGCCAGGGTTAATGTCCGTGTAGTAGTATCTGTTACATGACCGGTAGCATCAGTAACCAGCGTGGCGAGAACGATAGCTCCGGAAAGCGTATCGTTTTGTGCTGTGTATACCGGATGAGTATAATAATTTGCATTTGTCGCTCCGGTGTACCCAAGGTTAGCCAATGTGAGTGTACGGGTAGTTAAGGCTGTAACAGATCCAATGGTATTGGTTGTAAGTGAGGCTAACACAAGTGCGCCACTAAGTGTTGGATTATAGGCTGTATAAACAGGATGTGTATAACCTGATTCGGGCGCAGTAATAACAACATTCAGAAATCCGTTTATATTCGAACTTCCTGCGATTGTTAATCCTCCTTGTCCAATAAAATTTACACCTTTATAAGAAGACACATTTCCGGTTTTATAAATTTGGCTTGCTGAACCACCTTCGAAAGAAACATCCCATGATACATAATTATCATAAGAATGTGTGTGGTCGATGGCAGCCACTGTTACTCCAATATCCGTATGAACCAGAATCTTCAAATCTCCCCAGCTGGGTCGCTTCATGTATAAGCCATCAGATTTCGCACTTAAACCCACATAGCCGGTTGGCACTGTATCAAGTGCGCCAACCATTGCTATATTGATCTGAGCTAAATAGTTTTTTGATGCCATGATTATCCGATTATAATAGCCATATACTGATTTGAAGTTGGGGCGATGTTAAAACCAAAGGTTGCAACATTAACAGAAGTGGCATAAATTTCACATTCTACCAGATCGCCAGTGGCTACATTTCTTACAAATGCGGTGATGTCCAGTGCGTTCATGTTATGCGTAACAGGCAAGGATGTCAAGGTTCCATTTCCAATTGTTTGCGAAAACTTTTTGGTTACAGTACCTAAATTGGTTTTCAATTTTAGCGGTGTAATAAACCTTGCATCGTCAGTTCCGGCTGTAACTTCTGCCTGTGTTGCAATTTCAGCTATTCCCTGTGCGGTTTCAGAAGCTGCAACTATATCGGGAATATTCTTGTTTACCAGGGTCCAATGTGCGAGCAAGGTTGGAGAATCCTGTTTAGCTATAACCATGTCGCCGATCTGTACATCTTCAGAGAAAAAAGTACCGGCAGCTGTAATTACATAGGCCCAGCCATTTTTAATTCCTCCTATTGGTGTTGTATCCAGCATAGGAGTATTCGTTGCAGCATCATACCCTCCTTTGTTGACCAAACCGCCAGCGATGGAAGAATTGATACCAGCAATAAGCCCACTTATCTTACTGGCAGACCACAACTCGGTTAAAGAGGTACCTGCATCATTAATAATACGGTGGATGGTAGCATCAGCAATATGGCTGTCAATAACTGTGTGTGCATTTGTACCAATGCCTGAAAGTTCAGAGTGAGCCATTTGCTCAAACTGGGCCGTGGTTGCACTTTTTGCTTTAAGTACCTGCCCAGCTGTCAGGCCACTTACGGTATGCTCAGCACCAAGTCCAGAAGTTGTTGCAATTACGTGAGGTAAAGGAGTGCGGGCATTGGTTAGCCGCGTATCCTGATCGTCAATAATTGTAAGCCAGATTGTGCCATTATAGTACCTTGCTTTATTCAAGGTAGTGTCATAATACACAATACCTGCAACCGGACTGGATGGAGCAGCAGCAAGGTTTTCCAGTCTTGCCTGCAGAAGCTGATTTTTGTTTAAGTCGATATCGACTAAGAATGATTTTTTTGCCATGGTTGTTTTAATTTAAATCAGCATATCCGGCAAAGGCAGCTGAAAAGGTTATTGTTAAATTATTCTGATCAATATGTTGCACCTCTCCTTCATGCTCAGTGCCTGATGTGTCAATTACGGTTACAGATGGGTATTTATCCAAATTGTGCGAAACATTCCAAAGTGTATCCGGCAGGTTCTGGGTGTGGCGGTAATACTTATCAGGTAGCACTGTTCCCGGTGAAATGGATTCACCAAGGCAAATCACTTTCTTAACATTCCCGTTCACTTTCAAACCATAATACAATCCATCTGCCCGGTTGTATCCCATATTTGCGGCTGCCAGTTCCAATTGATTCACAGTTGGAACTTTGCCCTCCTGGTTCGACAACCAAATCTCTCTCATCCCTGTTCGATAAATTCATTATACGCATATTCATATTCCAAATCAGCACTGTACTGGAATTCTCCATCGTGCACCACCGGCAATGTAATATCCCGGAAAACGATAGGATGTAGATTGTCATGGATTAGCTCATACGCTTCAGTAGAATCCAGCAGGTCCGAAAGCCATAGCATTTGAGCCGCTGTGAGAAAGCCGGTGTTTACTTTTACTACATCACTTTTTACGGTTTTCCAGGTTATTTTATCCGGCAAGGATAGCCCATCAGTAGCAACGGATTCAGGTTTTATAGCATTTTCCTGTTGACTGATGCCGATGCAAAGCAATACTTCTAATAATCCGAAAGGGTTTTTAATATACAGAGACCGGGGATTCTGGTGCCAGGAAGTATCTAGTGTGTAACTGTATATTTTACTTATTAGTGAAGAACCTGTTTTAACACAAATTGAATATCCTGCTATGGTTTTATCCGGATAAGCCTGAGCCATTATGAGCGAAATGCCTAACTGTGTATACCCGGTTGGGAAGTATACCAATTTCATGTAAGCAGCATTTACAGTGCAAATGGACCCGCAATCAACACTTGTTCCATCCGTAAATGAAAGACTCAGGTTCTGTTTCAAAGGAATGACAGACTGGCTATGTACCTGCAAGAAATTGATAAACTCTTTTTGATCCGGAAGCACTTTTTTCGGCTCATTATCCGGCCACCAGGTGAGGCATGATTTACTACTTTTCAGGAAAGCAAGTAAATGGTTGTAAGATGCATAAAAGGATTTGCGCCGCGATTTAGGTATGCAACCATCAAGCAGATAATATAAATCAGTTTCTAGTTCAGGCATTGTGACAACAGGATCACCAACCTGCTCCTGAAAAATAAACGTAACGATTTTTGGTACTTCATCATACAACATTGGTGTTGCTGCTGTTTTTCCGCGCTCAGTTATCAGCCCCTGAAGGTAATCGCTAAATTCAAAATTTGCTTTTTTTGATACACCTGCCTGCATACTGTCTCCACCTATTCCGTATACTCCTCCTGCAATCCGCAAGGGAGTTCCGGTAGCAGAGCTTTGCAAGCTAAAGACTACCGGTTGATATGCCATAATCAATTCCGCAGGTTGTTTGAGCAAAGAAAGAGCCATGCTGGATAGAAGGGGTTAGATGTTTGGGGTTAGGAATTAGGGGGCAAAAATGGGGAATTGGGGATGGGAGAGAAAGGACAAATGAAATGGTCATTCGATGGTCATTCGTGGTCATTCAATTGTCATTGGTGGTTGATTTGTAGTAATGGGTATGTGAGCATGTCTAGCCTACATCTCGGTTGAGGATTGGATGGAGGATTTACCTTTCTGGATTTTCTCCAGGTCGAAGAGGGACCAGTTGCCGCGGACACCATTCTTTTGGATGCTGATCATTACATCTGTAAAACCTTTCATTACCTGCAAAACTTCAGATGAAAGCTGCAAATTTTCTGTTGTTTGTTCAACCTTTACACTTTGCACTTTTCTTGCCGGAATTGAAGAGAAACCACCTTCATGGAAACCTGCAAAACCTGTATTGAGAATGGCAGGATTAAGCCGGGGAAGGTTCCCATTTAGCCTGGCCATTTCGATAATATCCAGGAATGGCCTTAGTTGCGGGTTATTCACGCCTTCGGCTGGAATTACATATTCATTGGCATGGACAATCCCGGCAGGTTTGCGGTTGCTGCCTGCTGATTGAGTATAACCACCTTCATAAAATTCAGGCATTTTTTGTGAAGCTACAGCGGCAACCTGAAGACCTCCTTCTAAGGCAGCCATAGCCATCATTGGAATTGCAGGCAACGGCCATACATTTATGGCAGCTTTCCCTACACTCAGTGCAAGGTTTACCCATGCCTGAGCCAGATCCGCTTTATGCTGTTTTTTCCATGCAGCAGCTTTGAGTTTTCGTTCCCTAGCATCAAATTTTAAATTGATAGCATCTTTCTGGGATTCAGTTAAGCTTTTGTTGGATAGTTCAGCATCGCGTTGTTTTGCAAGCTGGCTTAACTTATCATCCAGTTCACGCTGATGCTTATCCCGTGAAATCTGGAATTCAGCATCGGCAATCATTTTAGCCGAATCCACAGAGGCATTTAAAGTATCATTTGTTGTCCATGAATCTATATCAGGATTAGCCTCTTTCCCGGTATCTTCATCCTGTTTTTTTAGCTTCAGTGCTGTTAATGCTTCCTGAGCCTGGATGGTTTCTTCAACGGACGCGGTTCCGGAAGCAATAAGAATATCCAGTTCACCTTGAGCATGGTTAATTGCAATTTGCAGGCTATCCTGGGTAAATTGTTTCTGCAGGGCAAGGAGTTGTTTGTTATACTCCTTTTGAGATATTTCACCGGCAGCACGTTTTAACTTTAAAGCTTCAAGTTTTTGTGTTTCGGCTTCATTTAATGCACTGATTTCTTTAGAAAGGGTATCATCAGCCACTTTACTGCTGTAACGGGCATCCTCCTCTTTCTGTAATTTGTTAAACTTATCATTCAGGTATTTTATTTTCAGTTCTTTTTGTTCCCCTGTTTCAGTAATTGAAGCAATTTCAAGGAGGCGGGAAGATTCCAGCTGATCTTTTTTTAGTTTGAATTCTTCTTCTGAGCCTGATTTTACCGATTCAAGCTGAAGATCAATCATCTCCTTATTGAATTTCAGAGTTTTTAATTTCTGTTCTTCCGTTAGCTTATTATAGTCAGCAACGTATTTTTTATCTGTATTGGAGAGAGCGGTATTCAGATTTGCCTTTTCCTCACTGGTTAGTTTATTATTAATTTCCAGTTCATGAACAAGGGCTTCCCGCTGTGTTGCGTACGCAGCATGTAAAGTAAAAAGTTCTTTCTGATACCCTTCTTCCATGATTGAAATACTGCTTTCAACAGCTTTCCTGTGGATTTCCTGCTGCTGTTTGTATGCTTCTTCGGCAGCCTTGGCTGCATCTTCAGCTGCTTTAGCTGCTTTGTTATCTCTGTTTTCCAAACTGCCAACAGGCGACGTTGGATCTGACGGATTTGTTACGGGCAGATCAGGAGTTATAATCCCTGCAGTTCCGATCCCTTTTGATTCATTTATGTATTTGTTGCGTAGTTCAATATGTTTAGATAAACCTTCCTCTAAAAGCACTTTTTGTTCAAGCGTAAGGTTTGTAATTTTTAGTGCTGCATTGTATTTCAATACTTCAGCGGTTTCAAAATTAATTTTAGGGGTTAGGTCATTTGCAGTATTCAGGGAAGCTTCAATTTTATTTTGCAACGCATCCACAACGGATTGTTTTTCTATTAATGCTTTTGCAGATTCTGCAATTTTATCTTTCAAGTCACCTTTAGCTGTATTTTCCGAGGTTTCATAGGTCATGCCGGGCTGGGTGTCTGAGCCTTTCATGGCAGCATAATCGCCAACAAGTTTATCGTGCGATTCCTGGGCTTTTGCATAATCAACCGAAGCTTTTGAGAATTCCTCTTTAAAAGCCTCCAGCAAATACTGCTTGCGCAATTGGCTGACGTATCCTTTAACAGCTTCGGTATTCTGGTATATCACTTTACCCTGATCATTAAGCATAGCCGTGTAACCAGGTAAAATGGATTTTAATTCTTCGATGGCTTTTTTCTTGGTCGCCAGTGAAACATTCTCGGAATTAATAAGGCGAAGGAGTAAATCTATTTTTGAGGTTTGCTCTACCATTTTCTCTACGGACCGATCCATGGCATTATTTACCGCTTCCTGAGCAGCAGATGCTTTCGAAGCATTCTTTATCCATTCATAGATAGCCATGGAAGCCATTACAATACCAGCAGCAACGGCACCCCAAATGGAGGAAGCCATGGTTGCATTCAGCGCTTTGTTGGTTACGATGGCACGTTTTTGCGCAAACGTTGATTCATTGGTAAGCAAAATGCGAAGGCGGATGCCAACAACTTCGAGGTTGGAGAGAATAATCCCTTTTGTGATTATGGCATGGCGGAGCGATTCCCAAACCGAAATGGCCTTCACGGTAAGGCCATATGTAATTAAAGTAGCGGAAATTATGGTAATGGCTTTTGAATGCCTCAAAAAGAAATCGATTGAAATACTTACTGTTTTAACAAAATAGCTGAATCCGGAAGTACTCACTTTAAGCACAGGCAAAAGCTTCTGACCTAGTTCAATGGATAAGTTGGTAATATTTTTCCGTGCTTTCTCGAGCACAGCCTGAGCAGATTCGTTCTTAATATTGAAAGCATCATAAATCTGAGTTCCTTTAAATAAGGCATCATTAGATAATGATTGTTGTTCACGGAGTAGTTTTGTATTGTTACTCAGTACACCGAGAACCTGAACGCTGCGCTTTCCTTCCAGGCCCATATCACCCAGCAGGGAAACCATTCTGTCCATACCTGCATTGTTGCCGTTAAGACCTTCGAGAACTTTGATAAAAGCCTGATTGGTATCTTTATTAAGAAGGTTTTTGAAATGGGTTATGCTCATGCCTGCGATATTGGCATATTCGGCAGTTTTCTTAAACATGCCCGTAATCATTCCACTGTAAACTGTGCTGGAAACTTCTGACGTTTGGCCTAACTGGTCGAGGGTTGCAGCCAAGCCCATTACATTTTGGATAGATACACCAACAATAGGAGCAATACCACCGACACGTTTGGTGAATTCCACGATATACCCTTCGTTGGCCGTACTTGCATTACCCAGGGTAACAAGAGCCGATCCGACTTTGAGCATACTTTCCTCAATGCCGAATTTGTCCTTCAGTTTAAAAATATCGACCAGTTTACCGATCTGGTTAATTGCTTCTTCCGTATCAGTTCCCAGCGCTCCGGAAAGGGCAACGTTAATTTTATCGGCAGCACGGATAAATCCTTCAATATCATTTTTTGCAATACCCAGTTTACCTGCGATGACTCCAAGTCCCATCAGTTCAATTTGTGCTGTACGAGTATTCACTTTTTTAAGTGATTCGTTCATGGCATAAATTTCTTCCTTGGTCAAACCGGTTACACGGGCAACGTTTGCTACCTGATCGTCAAATTCGGCAAACATGGAAACAGCTTTTTTACCAGCCAGCAATATGCCTGTAAAAGCAGCCGCCCCAAGTACAAATGCCTGCATGATCCCTTGCAGTTTATTGGAAACCTGCACAATGCGTTCCCATCCTGTAACAGTAGCTTTGAGTTGGCTGTTATGATCCGCGATAATGCCTTTCAACAAACGAATTCGTTCACCTGCCGCAACATATTCTTTTGACCCGATGGTCATATTTTTCTGTTTGTTGACAAGCTTCTGCATTTCAGCAGTAACTGAACGGATTTCAGTTACAACCTCTTTGCCATTGATATAAAGGTTGATTCGGCGGGTGTAATTGCTGGCCATATTGTTGGGATTGGATGGCGAAAATTACACGCAGAGGGAGAGGTGCGAAAGGACAAGATGAAAAGAGTGTTAGGCTTTTAGATATGAATGATATGGATTTGAAAATTCAACAATTACGCGACTGGTTATAATCGTTTATTTTGCTTGACAGACTAATGAAAAACGTAGTGTCCAGCTATTTTATATTTTAGTAAAGCGTTAGAAATAAGATATATTATATTATTTTTGCACGATAATAGAGTTTAAGCACAACATGATAATAGAGTTTAAGCACAACATGATAATAGAGTTTAAGCACAACATGATAATAGAGTTTAAG
>CAISRK010000119.1 GCA_903887815.1 uncultured Bacteroidales bacterium
GACCACCATTTTTTATGATCGGTCAAGCTCTTATCAAACCTTGTTTTACCCGCTTTCTTGACAATAACAGCGGCCGATGGTCCTTTGTGGTTATCATTTTCCTTAGAAGTAATTGTAAAGCATCCTTCAGTCCCGGTTTTTGTTTTTGAATTTATAACAGCAGCTTCATATTCAAAGGTTTGCCATCCTTTCTGGCGATATATTGTCAGGTTCTTACGGCTAACAATTATACCTTCAGGGTACCCAAGCCGGCGAAGATCGTTGCCTTCAACAACCTGGTTTTCTGATTGTATCGGATTTGCAGAATTGTAAGCCGGTGCTTTTATTACAGGCACGGGATCCGCACCTTGCCAGGTGTAGCGGGCCAGTTGTTGTGTGGCATCGACAAATGTGCGGAAAACAACCCCGTTTTTCCACCTGATAGTACAAAAGGCTGTTGCAATATCAAGAGTAGCTGAATCAACAGGACCCAGATTGCTTATATCAAATTCAATGGCTGCACCCGGGATTTTGGTTGGTGCGGCATCGCGGTCGTAAGGCAAATCGGCTACTTTCCACACCGTGTCGAACTCACCTTTTAGCCTTTGCTGATACGCCCATTTGTATGTGTATTTTTCAATATCGGCAGTCGGGCGAAGATCCCATAAATCAGCCCGATCGACTGACAGGCGGAGCATCCCGTCTTTTTGCCACACCAGGACGCCAATCATCCCATTTCCCAGTGGAAAGCCATGATCCCACCTATCGGGGACCGAATTAAATACGAGATTGTGTTTTGAAGCCGGCTGGGCATTTGCCAATGCTATGCCCATAAATAAGCATAATGTTATTGCAAATGTTCTTGCCCAAAGCATTGGATGGTATAATTAGTATAACTTAAGGTGGCTGATGCAGCTGTCAATATAGCTCAACAAATCCTCAGACCTGGATTATTTTTCGAAAAGAATCCCCATATTTTTCATCAGGTAGGTGGCATTGATGTTTTTGCAGATGCCTTTATGCAGTTTGTAATCAATAACCATTTTGTCATTTTCTATTTCTATTTCGAAACAGAGATTATTAACATTACCGGGGTAGGTGAGTGCCAGTTCACCGAGCATCAGATCGTGAGTTGCAAATAAGCCTGCCGATTTGTAATGAAGCAATTGTTCTATCAAAGCGATCGACCCGGCTTGTTTGTCCTTTGAGTTGGTTCCTTTTAAAATCTCGTCGAGAAGAATCAGTTTCTGTTTACCGCTTTCGAGTTCATCGATGATTTGTTTCAGGCGTTTTAACTCGGCATAAAAATAGGATTCGTGTTTCACCAATGAATCTGAAGTGCGGATACTGCTGTGAATTTCGACAGGTGAAAAGCTTAGTTTTGCTGCACACACCGGGGCTCCTGCCATAGCGAGAATATAGTTAACCCCTATTGTGCGGAGAAAGGTGCTTTTGCCCGACATATTGGCCCCTGTAATAATGTAAAACTGGTTCCATCCCCTGATATCCACATCGTTAATAACCCTCTCATCTGATGCTATAAGAGGATGCCCGAGTTCACTAGCCCGGAATTGGAATTCAGTTTCAAGCATCTGTGGAAAAGTAAAATCAGGATGATTATATGCAAAATTTGCAAGGCTCGAGAGCGCGTCGAAGTCGGCTATAGCATCGAACCAATCCGCAGCCTTCATTTTGTTGTCGTTTTTCCATTTTTCAGCCCTAAGTAAAAGATGCAGGTTGAACATGAAAAGTCCATTTAAGATAACCGAAACCAGAATATTCAGATTCTGGTCCATATAATTTAATATCACCGAGAGCTGGTGAATAGTTTTTGAAGGGCCTTGTGATTCTGTAACGGCCAATCGTTTCCTGAGAGTTGCGAAATACTCAGATCTGAAATCCGTCTTTTCAATTAAATTCAGGGATTGAGCATACTTGTTGAGGATTTTGCTTTTGGAAGTTATAATGGTTTGAACTTTCAATGTCTGTCGTGCATAGAGTAAAACAATAATCCACTGCAGCACAATGAGTAATCCTGGGAAAGCAATTATCCCGGCAATGGAAAGCATAATACAAACCAGCGTGATAGCAGGAAGCCCGTTGGAGAGTATTTGCAATAATTTTAAATTTTTAACCGGGCTTTCGCTTTGGAGCCATTGGGTCATTTCTGCTTTATCGGATTCGGAGATTTTTTCGTTGTGAAACATTAACTGTAATTCCTGCCGTTCTTCAACCATTCCCGATAATTCTTTAACGGCATCTTGCCTTTTGATTACCTGGCTGCAGTATTGAAATGCATTACTGAGATAATCAGCCAGCCGGAGTTTGCCAAAGATGGTTGCAGTGCGGTTCATGTATTGAAAAACTGATCCTTCGCCAAAAATATCCAGGTCGTGGGTGTAGTCGTGCGACCCATTTACAAATTCATTCCCGGCGTTAAACAAACTGTAATCTCCGCTTAGGGCTGACAATTCGTTCGTATTAATTTCCTCCAGAATTTCAACACGAATGATTTGATTTTTCAGCTTATTATCATAAATACTCATTCCCACAAACAGGAATAGGGTTAAAGCTGCAGTTAATCCCGACCAGAATGATTGAGATGTAAGGAAATAGTATGAAAGCAATACAATTCCTATAAAGATCGCTAACCTGAATACAGGAAGCGGATTTTGCTTTTTTTGAAGATTTTGTTTCACGCTGGTTAGAGTAGCCAGTCGTTGGTTGTACTCGGATAATCTGTCAGGCATAAGTATTACGAAATAGAACGTAAAGGTAGGATAATTATAATTCCGGGATATTAAGGATTCTATTCCTCAAAAACCAAACCTCATGTTTATTATACTTTCCCCAAAACCTAATCCCTAACCCCCAAACCCTTTCTACAAATACCTCCGGTCCTTTACAAACGGCAGTTTCACCATTTTCTCCACGTCTACGCTTGGAAAACCAAATTCCTCTACAATTCTTCCTTTCATCAGGTACACGCCCCGGCCTTTAAACGGGTATTGTTTAGCCGATTGAGGGAAGTGAACCGTATCGAAAAACTCGCCGTCGGCATCGAAGAAAGTTCCGAAATGCATTATCTCATTCCTGATGGTCCTTACATATTTAATTGTTACGAGTGATCCCAGCATACGCACCGTATTGCCCACATGTGTGGCAAGTTGATGAGCACGGAGTTCGCCGCGGAAGGAGGTCTGAAGAAGATCGAAATAGCCCATGGTTACAGGGAAACCGAGCAATTCGATTTCATCGAAGGCATCATCCACGACGGAATGATCCAATGCGGGCATGTGGAACTGCCTTACAGGAGTAGTAAAAAGTGAACCGTCGGTAGGCGGAGGTGCCGACTTACGCAAAAGCAGATGTACCTGCCACAGCAACTCCTGCTTGCTTATGCCTGTAAAGCGTAATGCATTAAGCCGGATAAGAAGTATGGCCTGCTCAAGTGTGATAGGTACGCGGCTGACGAAATCGGATAAGCTGGCGTAGGTACCGTTGCGCTGCCGCTCGTCGACAATGGCATAAGCTATATTGCTTTCGAGATTGGCTATGTACACAAATCCCAGCCAGATGGTACTTCCGCTGATAGTGGTGGTATGGTAGCTGCGGTTCACGCAGGGCAGTTCGATGGCGGCGCCGCAGCGTTTTGCTTCGTTGATATAAACCCATGCCTGGTAAAACCCCCCGAAGTTGTTGAGCACGGCGGTCATAAATTCGAGGGGGTAGTACGATTTCAGGAACAGGCTTTGGTAGCTTTCCACTGCAAACGAAGCCGAATGTGCTTTCGAGAAAGAGTAACCGGCAAACGACTCGATCTGCCGCCAGACTTCGCGGGTAACTTCGTCGGAATGGCCCTGTTCACGGCAACTTTCAAAATACTTATTTACAATTTTGTCAAATTCTACCCGCGAGCGGTATTTCCCGCTCATGGCACGGCGCAGCACATCGGCATCGGCCAGGTCGAGGCCGGCAAAATGGTGACATATTTTCAGCACATCTTCCTGGTATACCATCACGCCGTAGGTTTCGGCAAGCTGCTCCTCCATAATGGGATGCAGGTATGCGAATTTATCGGGATTGTGGAACCGCCAGATGTATTCCTTCATCATGCCCGAACGGGCAACACCGGGACGAATAATACTGCTGGCGGCCACCAACGTAAGGTAATTGTCGCATTTCAGCTTTTTCAGCAGTCCGCGCATGGCGGGGCTTTCGATGTAAAAACAGCCGATGGTTTCGGCCTTTTTCAACTGTTTCTTAATTTTTTCATCCTTTTTAAATTCGCTTACCCGGTGAATATCGATGTTGATACCCCGGTTCTGCCTGATAATATCCACAGCTTCCTGAATATGTCCTATGCCGCGCTGACTAAGGATGTCGAGTTTTTCGAAACCCAGGTCCTCAGCCACATACATATCCCATTGCGTGGTGGGGAATGCTTTGGGCGGCATATCGAGTGCCGTGTAGGCTGTGAGCGGTTCTTCCGAAATCAGCACCCCGCCGGCATGTATGCTGCGGATGTTGGGGAAGTCGGTCATGCGGGTGCCGAGTTTTACAATGTGATTGGCTATGTCATTGTTATTCAGCGGATTGTTGGGCTCTTCCACCAGCAGGTCGATTTCTTCTTTCGGCAAACCGTACACTTTGCCCAGTTCGCGCAGGATGGATTTGCCTTTAAATGTGGATGTGGCGCCAAGCAGTGAAGTATGTTTGTGCCCGTAGCGCTTGAAAATGTATTCAAATACTTCGTCGCGGTCCTTCCACGAGAAATCGATATCGAAATCGGGCGGGCTGGTGCGTTTGGGGTTGAGAAAACGTTCGAAATACAGGTTCAGCTCAATAGGATCCACATCGGTGATGCGCAGGCAGTATGCAACAATGCTGTTGGCCCCGCTTCCGCGGCCCACATGGTAAAACCCGCGGCTCATGGTGTAGCGGATAATGTCCCATGTGATGAGGAAATAGGAGGAAAAACCAAGCCTGTCGATGATTTCGAGTTCGTGTTTCACCCGGCGGAGCGCTTCCTTATCTTTTTTGCCATAGCGATAATGCAGGCCATCCATAGTGAGTTTTTCGAGCAGAAGGCGGTCATCGTAAGTGCTTGCGGAAAAAAGCTTTTTGTTTTTTACTGTTGTGAAGTCGAACTCTATCGTACAATCATCAAGCAATTTGCGGGAGTTTGCGATAATCTGCGGATAATATTCAAATTGTTTTTCCAACTCTGCCGGATGCCTAAAAAGTTCATCGGGAGCAGCCACCTGGGATGGAACCAGCATGCTCAGCAGGGTGTTGTTATCAATTGCGCGGAGGTTGCGGTGAAGTTCATACCCTGGTTCATCATTGAATGTTACCGGGCATAAAGCCACGAGTTTATTCTGATTGTGGCGGTACTCTGACGATACTAAGCGGTTCAACTCCGTGCTCCGTATGCCTGTGAATTCATTTTCGCAGAGCTGGCCAGGTGATTTTTTCCCGAAAGGGTAAATTACAATGCTATGGCTGAATGCTGGCGCTTCTGCCGGTAACGGCAGGTGGTTAATGTTATGATGACTGAGAAATTCATTCAGTTCCATAAACCCTTCGTTGTTGCGGGCTATGCTGATATACAATAATTCGTTCCCGTCGCGGAATTCCATGCCGGCAACCGGCTTCACCCCGTTTTTAGTGCATGCTTTCACAAAATCCACCACACCCATGCTGTTATTGATATCCGTGAGGGCAAGTGTATCAATGCCTGATTTTACAGCCATTGCAGCCAGTGTTTCCACTGAAAAAGTGCCGTAACGGAGGCTGTAATAGGAGTGGCAGTTGAGGTACACGGGGATTTCGGATTTACGAGGTACGATTTACGAGGTACGAATTACGAATTACGATTTTTGAGGTGTTCTCACATCCCACACCGACATCCCACATTTTTCTCCCCATCTCCCAGTCACCCCTTCTCCTTGTCCTCTTGTCAGCTACTCCTGGCTCAATTATCTTAATCGTCCTCATCTTCGTCCGCACCATCCAGCCCCACCGCCCTTACCAGCGATTTGCGCCCGTAGCGCAGGCGTACGCGGTCCATGGCCTGGTAGAGGTTTATGAGCTCGGGTGTTTGGTCAAAAAGGTCGATCTGCTGCACGCCGGTTACCAGGTGGCTGAACCTTATGCCTACCAGGCGGATAAGCATACGGCGCTGGTACAGTTTTCGGAACAGTTCTTTGGCTATGGGTATCAGCACATGGTCGAAGGAGGTGTAGCCGATGCGCTGCTGCACGGTATGGGTGTCGAAATTGGAATAGCGGATTTTTATTGTGACGCACGAGGTGAGTTTCTGCTTTTTGCGTAGCGAAAAAGCAATTTTCTCTACCATACGCACCAGCAGTTCGTTGATCATATGTATATCGATGGTGTCCTGTTCAAACGTAGTTTCGGTACTGATCGATTTGCGTTCGGAGTAGGGGATAACGGGGGTTGTATCGATGCCGTTGGCTTTCTTCCAGATCACCAGGCCGTTCAGTCCCAGTACTTTTTCCATCATTTCGGGGGGCATATGGCCGAGGGTATCGATGGTGGCTATGCCCATGGAGCGCAGCAGGCGGTATGTTTTTTCGCCTATGCCGGGAATTTTGCTTATCGAAAGCGGCCCCAGGAAAGGGATAACCCGGTTGCGGGAAATTTCGAGTTCGCCGTTGGGTTTGGCTTCGCCGGTGGCAATTTTGCATACCGTTTTGTTTACCGAAAGCCCAAGCGAAATGGGCAAACCCGTTTCACTGATAATACGCTGGCGGAGTTCGTGCGTCCATTTCATGCTGCCGAAAAAGCGGTCCATGCCGGTAATATCAAGGTAGTGTTCGTCGATGCTGGCTTTTTCGTACAAGGGTGCTCGCTCGGCAATAACATCGGTAACCATATTGGAGTATCGGGTGTATTGGTCCATATCGCCGCGCACTATAATGGCATCGGGGCACAGCATACGTGCCATTTTCATAGGCATGGCCGAATGTACCCCGAATGTGCGTGCCTCGTAGCTGCAACTCGATACCACACTGCGGTCGGAAAACCCACCTACAATAACGGGTTTCCCGATAAGTTTGCTGTTCATGAGCCGTTCGACGGCAACAAAAAACGTATCCAGGTCCATATGGACGATGGTGCGGGATTTGACCTCACCCCCCGGCCCCCTCTCCTTGAGGAGAGGGGGAGGGACTCCAATTGTATCAGGGAGATAAGAAGGGGAACTCAATATTTTTTTTTTCATCAGTTGTACGCATTTTGTAAAAATGTATTACATTTGATTAAAAATTAATCAAAATATTGACTACAATATAATCATAATTTCTGAAACATGGATAATATTGTTAATAAAATCGTCAAAGACACTGCATGCAGTGTCTCCACGTTGGGACAAAACATCAAACTGCTGCGCAAACGCCGTGGCCGCACCCAGGATGATATTGCGCATGCCCTGGAAATGAAACGCTCCACCCTCAGCGGATACGAAAACGGTGTGGCCGAACCGGGTATAGAAGCATTGCTTGCCCTGGCAAAATATTTTAAAATATCAGTTGATACCCTGATAACCGTCGATCTGGGCACGCTGCGCGAAAGTGAATTATACCAGTTGGAACACGGGTACGATATTTTCGTAAACGGCGGAAACCTGCGTGTTCTCACAACTACCGTGGATAGCAGCAATAAGGAAAATATCGAAGTGGTGAACCAAAAGGCTTCGGCCGGTTACCGCACTGGTTTTGCCGATCCGGAATATATCAGAGTATTGCCGACTTTCCAGATGCCGTTTCTTTCACCGGACCGGAAGTACCGGACCTTCCAGATTTCCGGCGACTCGATGCTGCCGATTCCTGACAAGTCGTGGGTAACCGGCGAATTTGTGCAGAACTGGGACCTGGTGCGCGACCATCAGGCATACATTATACTTACCCTGAATGATGGTATCATGTTTAAAGTAGTTGAGAACAGGTTAAAAACCGAAGGCCGGTTCCTGCTACATTCACTGAATCCGCTGTATGAGTCGTACCCTGTTGACCTGAAAGACTTACGCGAAGTTTGGCGCTTTGTACATTATATCAGTTCGGAACTGCCTGAGCCCAATTTGCCTGCAAACCAGATGGCAGGCGCACTTGCGGCACTGCAAAATGAAGTTGCAGGTATTAAAAAACAAATCGAAAAGCAAGGCAAACTGTTTGATGATGTATAGGTTGACAGATTGCACGAACAAGCTGATAATTACTCTGATTATTCTTTTTTCTGAACGAAAATAAATTTACCACCCGTGTCGCCACTGCCTTTTATTTGTCCAAATTGGGGGGCGTTGGATTTTTCGGTATTGTTTACAATATATGTGTACAAATCCAGGGCTGACACATATTTCTTATCATTGAACCTTAAAAAGGCCTTGACATTCTGAATAAATTTCCCCTGATCAGGAACTTCTTCAATATTGCCACTTGTGATTATATTCCTGCTTTTTAAACTAAAATAATTTTTTATATTTTGAGGTGCATTATCAATGGAGGAACGCATTAATGATCCGCCAAAGCAGGCATCAACAATGAACAGAATGTGACGGGCCTGGCTGTTCCCAATTGATGCAAATAAATCTTCCGAGGAAATATAGCTTGCCTGGTTTCCCCTGGTCGCATCAGATGGTACAATATAACCCCCGATTATAGTATTATCTTTCTTCTTAACATCTCCATGACCGGCATAAAATACAAGTAAATTATCATTATCATTTAACATCTTGTATATTTTATCGAGTGTATCAATTATCATATCTCTTTTCGAGTTGCAAAGCATGATTACATTATTGTCGGTAAAATCATATTTTCCAACAAGAATATTTTTCAAATCACTTGCATCGCTAATGGGAGCAGTCAGATCTATAATATTTGGATCATCATAATCTTTTTCTGCAATCAGAACAGCATAATTTCTGATGCTTTCATTGATTTCGGGAATATCTGAATCGAATATGCCTGAATTAGCAATCTGAGGATTAACCTGGCTTTCCTCGAAATTGATAATAAAAGTCTTGGCAGTTTTATTGTCTTCTTTATCAGATGCAGTGAATTTCAGGATATTCCGGCCGGCATGCAGTTCAATACGTGTAATAAATATACCATCCGATTCAATGGTATAGATCGGTTTATTATTTAAGGATAATTCCGTTATGCCTGATGCATCTGTAATACGGCCATAGATCTCCAGCTTATCATTCAGTCCTGTTACTGAAGCTGTACTCATATTATCAACAATCGGGTTTAGTAAGGTAATTATCGGAGGATCACTGTCAATACCGAGTTTTCGTTTTAGATCCTCGACTTTTGATTTCATGATCAGATTAAATTCGTTATTTGCATAAACCTGTTTAATAACAGGATATGCTAAAGTATCCTGGTTGTTCTGTACTAGGATTTTGTACTTCGCATATAAAAGATCATTTAAAAAGCCACAAAACCCGTTCTGATTGCAGTCATTGTAGCTTTTAATTGCATAATTTATTTTAGTAACATCATTTATATCCTTCCTGAAGTTTGCTAAGTCATTTAAGGTACTTATATAAAGATAAATTGAGGAATCTGATTTTAGATAGAAATTACTGCTGGTGAGTAAAGTGTCGCTAATTTCTTTTAAATTTAATTGTTCATTTGTTTGAAGGTAAGCACTCATCAAATCTATATAGGCTTGTGAACTACCGTTATAAATCGCTTTGATATAGGTGTCAATTGCTGTTTGATAAGCCCCTTTATAGTGTTGTGCATGTCCTATTTCCTCAAGATATACGAACATTTCTGATTCAGGACTGATTTGATCTTTCAAAATGCGCCTGGCATCAATAAAATCCAGTTCAGCCTTATCGAATTTTTTCATTGCTAAACGAACTTTCCCGCGTTCATAAAATAAATTGGGATCATGTTTGTTCTCCTGCAGTGCCTCGTTATACTCAGATTCAGCTTCAACAAGTTCACCAATAGCTACATGAGCTCTGGCCTTCAGTCTAAACACTTCACTGTCTCTTACCGCCCGTCGGATTATTTCATCGCATATTTCTATACAGATCGGATAATTCGATTCCTTGTATTTCTCAAGTGCAACCTGATATCTTGATTTATCTTCACCACTGGTAATTTGCGCTATTGATTTCAGGCTGAAGGTAATAAATGCTATACAAAAAATTATTTGTATCTTCATAGCAGTAATTATTTAGTGATTGGTAATGATCCTATTCAACCTGCATATGTCGGGTTTCCCAAATAAATAATATACCGACTCGTAAAATTCATTATATACATCTATAGCACTTGTGCCTTTCATTGCTTCAGAGAGGTTTAAATAATAGTTGTAAATCTCATCTGAATCAACAAATGAAAACTTTACTTTACATATCGATTCTGTGAACTTTTTCCCATCTACAGTTTTAAGCAAAGCAATTGTAGCCGGGGTTGCAAAATCAAAAAGAAGGGTATCCCCATAAATGAAATTCTGTTTTGATAGTATAACTCTTCCATTTTGTGATGAAAGTTTTTGTGAATAGGTTTTCCCTCCTGTTTTGAATTGAACAAAATACATAGCTCCTTCGGGCATGCCTCGTGTAGCATCCGTCTGGAAAGTAAGACTATCAATAAGCAAAACTTTGTCGTTGATGAGTGAATCGGCAAAAAAACAGGATTGTGGATTTACACAGTTACAATCTCCACGTGAAGATAACGGTATATTCAGGCCTTTTATCTCCAGTAATTCAGCCAGATAATCCACCATGCTTTCTGAGTGTTTTTGTAAACGCTTCGACTGCTCCTGGTTGATTTTTATACTTCCATAATCGGAATTGTAAATAGCCAGGAAAGCTGATTGGTTTTCAAATTTGAGTTTACTTAAATCCACTAAACTTAGCGTATCTTTTTTTATCAACCTGGTCATTCCATTCTTGTATATGTTGCCATTTACAAAAGTGACATAACAGATATTTTGGTGAGTTGATTGATTAAAGCCTTTCAGGCA
>CAISRK010000120.1 GCA_903887815.1 uncultured Bacteroidales bacterium
TGTTTCTTCTTATCGGTATATGCCTGTTCTGCGATTCGTATGCTAAAGAAGAGCTGCGTATCATGGAAAGTCGGGTTATGCCCAGCAGGATACTTAAGCAGGACGTGCATTTCTCTGTTTGTTTGCCAAAGAATTACTACAACTCAAAAGAAGCTTTTCCGGTTGTTTACCTGCTGCACGGTTTGGGGGATAACGAAACTTCGTGGCTCGAGTACGGGCGTATTTCTCAATTTGCTGATAAGGCTGTTGAAAACAAACAGGCAGTGCAAATGATTTTTGTGATGCCCGAGGGTTTCCGGACCTATTATGTGAATGATGTTTCCGGCACCTTCCAATATCAGGATATGTTTATTAAGGAGCTGGTTCCCTATATCGACAGTCTTTTCAGGACCAAAGCTGAAAGCAGATACCGCGCTTTGATGGGATATTCCATGGGCGGATTCGGAGCGTTGACTTTGCACCTGAAGTATCCCGGTTTGTTCGGGGCTACGGTTCCACTGAGTATTTCAATCCGGACTGATGAGCAATACATGACCGAGGATTCCGGTGAATGGGATCAGCAGTGGGGCAGGTTGTTTGGCGGCCAGGGCATGAAAGGCAAAGAACGCATTACGGAATATTACAAGGAAAATTGTCCGTTTTACCAGCTGAAGCAAATAAAGCCGGCGGATTACGGTAAACTGAAAATATATCTGGATAATGGCGATAAGGAACAAACCCTTTGCCGGTCGAATGAGGAGTTGCACATCATTATGCGCTCGCTTAAGATTCCGCATGAATACCGGGTTCGCGATGGTGGTCACAGCTTCGGTTATTGGTGTTCTGCCATTCCGGAGGCATTGAGTTTTTTAAGCGCTTCCTTTGAATTGAAACCCTACCGGTCCGGCATTTCTCTTCAGCCAATCATGGGTAAATTCCCTGAGGGACAAATACGAACAGCTTCCTTGAATAAGGATAAGGCTTTTGTTTACGTGCCTGCCGATTATACTATTACCGACCGCTTATATCCTGCGATATACATTGCCGGTAGCTTTACCGCTGAGCAAAGGGAAGCAATCGCTACCTGTGTAAACCTGCTTTCAGGCAAGAATGAAATTGCTGAAATGCTGCTGGTATTTCTTCCACAGAAGTCATTGCCGGACTTAATTTCTTCATTGCCTGAGATAGAAAAGAAAATGCGCATCAGGGAGGGATATCGTTTTAGGGCACTCTTAGGATTTGGGGAAGGAGGCGAATCAGGCGCTTTCACTGGCCATGAATCAACAGCAGTTTCGCGTTTGCTTCCTTGCTGATCCCTTCCTAAACAAAGAAAGTGTTTCCGGTATCGTTAAAGGAAAGAGTTCGGAATCACAGAAGCGGATGCTATTGTATATTGATACTCCCGACAAAGGGGATTACTATGAGGGGAATGGCAATGCTCATATGCTTATGCGTGATGCTGAAATTATTCATGAGTACCGTGTACGCGAAGGTAATGGTGGTTTTGAATGGTTTTTAAAGGGGTTGCCTGAGATAGTTTTATGTGCTTCAAACAATTTTCACAAATAGATATAAACTTAACTAAAACAACTAACCATGTTTATCGTAAGTAGTTACACATTGGCAGTAGTCTTCTGCTTCATCACTATGCTTTGCTGGGGATCCTGGGCAAACACCCAGAAAATTGCGGCAAAAAGCTGGCGATTCGAACTCTTTTACTGGGATTATGTATTGGGTATCGTCCTGTTTTCACTGTTGTTCGGTTTTACTTTCGGAAGCAGCGGGGAAAA
>CAISRK010000121.1 GCA_903887815.1 uncultured Bacteroidales bacterium
ACTCAAATCAGAAAAAACAGATCACTATGCTGTTCCAGAATATGTCGGGTATGATGCCGATGATTCTCGAAGAAAAAGCCAACATAAAGGACAACAGGTTAATTTTTTACTAGTCAGTTTTAATCCCGCACAAAAACCGCTTCAGAAATGAGGCGGTTTTTTTTATGTAATTTATTCCGGGCCGACCCTGCCTGTGATGAGTATCTACCCGGTTTCTGTTCCCTTGGAGCACTTAAACTTCAATACCTGCTCCGATGTACTTGCCTTGAATACTAATTTCCTTCAGAACCGTGTCGTAAAGCATCCGCATTTCAATGTATATGACTGTATTCCAGCCCACAATAAAACATATTTTTGTTTTACAAAGTAATTTTATTTGTTTATATTTACATATTATCCATATGTAAATTCCACATTCATGATTCGATTCAAAATCATTAATTATAAGGGATTTTCCTTCAGGTTGGCAGTGATCCTGATCATAAGTCTGATCGTATTTTCAACTTCCTTTGCCCAGAAGAACCTTCAGCCCGGCAGTATTGTAACAACCGATAACGAAACAATACAAGGGTACATTGATTATCGCAATTGGGAGAAAAATCCGGATAAAATTGAGTTTTATAAAACCCAAACCGGCATTTCAACATCCTATTCGCCTTTGGAAATCAAAAGTTTTATAGTATCCGGCGAAGTGTACCGTAGCGAAATCATCACAATTGATAACAGCCCTTTCCGTACCGAAAACCTGAAGGAAGAAGTTGTATACAATTACCAAACGGATACGGTTTTCCTGCTGAACCTGGTTAGTGGCGAAAAAAGCCTGGATTATTATATTGATATCAATGGCAAAGAGCATTTTTTTATCACGAAAAATTCAGGACGCGAACTGCTGGTTTATAAACGCTATCTAAAAAGAGGCGACGATGGAGGATTAAACGTTGCACAGAATATGAAGTACGTCGGACAGTTGAATATATACCTCCTGGATTGCAGTACTATTCAAAGCAAGTTGGCGGAGCTTAAATATGACCGGAAGAACTTGATTAACCTGTTTCAAGACTATTATAAATGTACAGGAAAGAAAATGGACTCAAAGAATACAGCCATTAAGCTTAATGAATTCGGGGTCCTGGCCGGGGTTTCTTATACTACACTCACATTCTATAATGGGATGAACTATTTTATGGAAGCCGATTACCCTCCTTCTGCAAACATATCTGCAGGGCTGTATTACAATATAGTATTCCCGCGCAATTTCGGCAGGTTCGCATTGTGCAACCAGCTCTTGTATTATGCGTATAAAACCAAAAGTTTCTATGATAGTGCTATAACTACATCTCTGGGTATGAATTATATACTGATTAACACACTTGCACGATATAAATTCCCGGTCGGTAATTCCGATTTATTCCTTTTAAGTGGTACCTCAATTGGATTCGGTTTCAATGAAACCAATCACCAGAAATATGACGAAACAAGTTCTTACAGGGCGTCGGATGGGAAAGCCTTCAAGGAGATGGAAAAATTCCATCTGGGGATTAACATAGGAATAGAATTCCGATTTAAGAAATATTCCATCGAAGGCAGGTATATGTATGGATTCAGGAAGTATGATTTTGTTGATGGAGGCGGTTCAGTTCCTTCAAGCCTGAATGCCTTAAACATAATGATAGGATACCAGTTTTAAAGCTGAATTTTAGAATCATAAACTCTCCGCACCATGACTAACAAGCAGACTTCTTGGCTTAGTTCATGCCTTTAATTTCCAACACCTATACCAGCTGCAACCTGTAGGAATCCTGTTTGATGAAAATAAACAGCAGTATCGTGAATGCCCATAACGAGGATCCTCCGTAACTGAAAAAGGGCAGGGGGATACCGATCACAGGCATAAGACCGATGGTCATTCCGACGTTAACAAAGAAATGGAAAAAAAGTATGGAGGCCACTCCATACCCGTATATACGGCTGAAATCCGAGCGTTGTCGCTCGGCCATCATCATAATCCGGATAATCATCCATAAAAACAGCAGGATAATAACCAGTGACCCCACAAAGCCCCATTCTTCGCCTACGGTGCAGAAAATGAAGTCGGTACTTTGCTCAGGAACAAAGTTAAACTTGGTCTGTGTGCCCTTTAAAAACCCCTTACCGAAGAATCCCCCTGAACCAATTGCGATCTTCGACTGGTTTACGTTGTAACCGGCGCCTTTCAGGTCGATTTGTTTTCCCAGGAGCACATTAATACGTGTTTTCTGATGATCTTCAAGTACATGTTCAAACGCATACCCAACGCTGAGTACAAACAGGGAAGCTACTATAAAAATGCTTACAACCGTAAGCAGGTTGCGCAAGGTGCGGCGTATAAAAAATATGAATCCTGCAAGTAAAACCCCGATAACTGCAATCACAATATATTGGTTGAACAGTAAAGCCATAATTGTAAGTATAACAACTGCAACTCCGAGCAATAAAATACTCCCCGGCATTCCCTGTCGGTAGAGCACCAACGCAAATGAGGCGTACACTATGGCCGAACCGGTATCGTTCTGCATAAGGATGAGAAGAGAAGGAATGGCAAGGATAAACAAGGGGATGATCTGCGATTTCCGTTTCCTGCTGTCGAAATCCAAAGCACTCAGGTAATGGGCCAACGCCAGGTTGGTCGCAAACTTTGCAAATTCAGCCGGTTGCAACCTGAAACTTCCGATCTGGAACCACGATTTGGATCCGGCAATTTCAGTGCCTGCAAACAAAACAACAACCAGTAACAGTATGGTTCCTCCGTAGATAGCATATGCAAATGTGTTGAAGAACTTGGCATCGGTAAGTATTACCATCAGTGCAAGCACAAGTGAGGTGATGATCCACAGCATTTGTTTGCCATACGATTGCGACATATCAAGGATGCTGGCGTGCTCATCGTTATATACGGCAGCATAAATATTTATCCAGCCTATAAACACAAGTGCGAGGTAAAGCAGAACCAGGGTGCGGTCGATATATTTAAAAAGTCCTTTTTGCTCTTTCAATTGTTCAGCAGATTAGCTTTTAGCATTCGGTCTTCAATTTGTTTGCGCTTCACTTTATGGGTAAGGTATTTTTCAATCATAAGCGATGCGATAGGCGCAGCCCAGGTAGCGCCGTAGCCGGCTTCTTCCACAATTACACATATGGCAATCTGTGGCGATTCAACAGGGGCGAACGCTATAAAGTTTGAGTTGTCTTTTCCGCTTGAAGTCTGGGCAGTCCCGGTTTTCCCGGCCATGGTTATACTGTCGATTTTATATGCACGGGCGGTTCCATGGGCTCCTGCAAATACCTCCGTCATCCCCTGTATAATAATATCAAGGTACTCAGGATTGATAGTAGCAACATTTTTCTTCGTCGAAAATTTGGTTTTGTTTTTCTCATTTCCAACGGCTCTCACCACATGAGGCGGGTAGAAAAATCCCCGGTTGGCAACCATAGCTGCATAATTTACCAACTGCAACGGTGTGGTAAGCACTTCACCCTGCCCGATCGAAAGCGATCGGATGGTCATCGAGGTCCAGTGATCCTTTCCGTATATTTTATCAAACACTTCCGATGGGGGAAGATTTCCTTTAAGTTCAAACGAAAGGTCGGTGTTCAGTTTACGGCCGAATCCCATACTCATCAGGTGGGCCCGCCATACATCATACCTTTGCTTTGTGTTTGCATAATCGGGGTCGCTCATAATAGCCTTGAATACCTGCCAGTGAAAAGGGTTACACGATTGTTGGATTGCCATATAAACATCAAGAGGTGAAACATGGTTGTGAGTACACTTTATTGGTGACGAACCTGGTCCCTGGCATGAAAAACGCGTTTCCTTGTTTATGACACCCAACTGCAGACCGACCAGGTCATTTGCCATTTTAAATGTAGAGCCGGGAG
>CAISRK010000122.1 GCA_903887815.1 uncultured Bacteroidales bacterium
AGTGGACTCTAGTGAATTGATTTATTGTTTTAATCGGGGCACCAACTTCATTGACCACCTTTCGACGAATACCATGAGTTACATCAGTCGCCCCCGAATAATTTTGAAGAAGCTCTGGTACGTATAGAGGAAACTACCTACCTTTGAGCTGCAGAAGAAACGGGGTATCTACCTCATTAGCCTCACAATATTCCTCTTTATAATATGGTTGAAATAATCGGCAAGATAATATTGGGCCTGGGATTAATGTTCACAGGGGTACAGCTACTCTCAACTGGGCTTAAACAACTCAACAGCAGACGATTTCGCAAAACCGCAACCCGGTTTGTATCGTCTCGTGGCAGAGCACTAATATTTGGCGTAGGATCAGGGGTTGTTATGCAAAGCACCTCAGCGGCCCTGATGATCCTCGGCAGCCTGATTACTGCCGGGCTCATAAATGTTTCGCAGGCTATCGCCATCCTTACCGGTTTCAGTGTAGGGAATACAATACTGCTGTTTTTTGTTACCATGCATATTGATGCAGCCGTCACTTTCATTGTTGGAATATGTGGAATAGCACTTTATTTTTCGAAAAACGATAAATACCGGAATGCTTTACTTATCGGGATGGGTTTGGGATTGATTTTTTTCGGGATTGAAATAATGACCGCGGGAGTAAAACCATTAAGACAGGAAACATGGTTTACCGGGGCAATGACCTTTAGTATAAGCTACTCATTTCTTTCGATATTAGCAGGAACGCTTCTGGGGTTTATTGCACAGTCATCAACCGCAGTAGCGCTCGTAGCAATCGGGCTGGCAAAAGCCAATATTCTGACTGCACCCCAAACCTTTCTTTTCATGTATGGCGCAGCCATCGGTTCCACACTGTTCAAGGCTATGCTGGGGCAGGGTTTCCGGGGCACATCCCAGCAACTGGTAAGGTTTGTTAATATGTTCAATATTTTCGGGGCTTCCGTTTTTATCCTTCTTTATTATGTGGAGGTTTATTTTCATGTTCCATTGGCGATGGCTTTTCTTGAGTATCTTACACCCAGCTTGCAAAACCAGGCCTCCATCGTATTCCTGCTGTTCAATCTCACGTCCGCAATTTTTTTTATTGCCATCAACAAACCACTTACAGCCTGGCTGGCAGCGAAGTCTCCCCCATCGGAGGCTGAGGACCTTGCTAAGCCAAAATATCTGCTGGATTTCAAGCCTGAAGATCCTGAGTCAGGTATAGAACTGATCCACCTGGAGCAAACCCGCGAATTTGAGCAGATAGCAGCTTTTTATTCAACCGCCCGTGATGGCTATAACGGACCAGACCTTGCATCCCGTTACGAGGCCTTTAATTCTCTTTCGCGCGAAGTTGCAGAAGCAAGCGAGACGGTTGCAGCAATGCCAATGCACCATTTGACGGCGAAAGATCACGCCTATTATCAAACCCGGCAATCAATACTGGTTCAAATTGCTGAAAGCGTGACACAGGGTGTAACAACCATTTTAAATGCCCGGAAAAACACTACACTCGAAAGGCTATCACATTCCTGCATGGAGTCGTTGGATTTCTTCACAAATCTCGCTTTAGAAACCCAGAAATCAAACGATATCGAAGATATTACCATGTTCAAAAATCTCAGTTCCGGGAACAGCCCTTCGATGGAACGGGTCCGTAAAGAGTATATTAACAGCGATGCGCTGATTTCGGCTAAGGATAAGGGAGGGATGTTAGATTTAACGATCGTCACCGAAAAAATTATCTGGCTCCTCAATCGTCTGGTAAGTCTGGTGCCCCCTGAAA
>CAISRK010000123.1 GCA_903887815.1 uncultured Bacteroidales bacterium
ATTTTTTATAAGCCAATGAGTTACGAAGTACCCAAAAAGAAAATTACATTACCCGGTTTACGAAAGCTTTTCAAGCTGTTCAGTTACATAAAGCCTTACAAATACGAATATGGGCTCGGCCTTTTGTTCCTGCTCGGTTCGAGCAGTGCCAGCCTGGTGTTTCCCAAATTATTGGGAGAACTGGTCGACCTTGGAAACCAGGGAAAACTCGCACAGGAAATAGACCGCATTGCCCTTGTATTGATTGCCGTATTGATTGGCCAGGCTGTATTTTCGTATTTCAGGATATTCCTCTTCGTCCGGGTGACCGAAAAAACAATGGCCGACCTCAGGCAAAGCACTTACAGCCACCTGATCAGGCTGCCAATGAAATTTTTCCAGTTCCGGAGGGTAGGGGAGTTGAACAGCCGTATTTCGGCCGATGTAATATTGCTGCAGGATGCACTTACCAGCACCCTTGCCGAATTCCTCCGCCAGATTATTATCATTGTCGGAGGTGTTAGCCTTATGATGGTAACATCGTTTAAATTGACCCTTTTCATGCTGTCGATACTGCCGGTTATAATGATACTGGTAGTTTTCTTCGGGCGATATATCCGCAAGCTCAGCAAACAGGCTCAAAAACAGGTTGCCGATTCGAATGTGATAGTAGAAGAAACCTTGCAGGGAATCCAAAGTGTAAAGTCCTTTACCAATGAGTTTTTCGAAATGGATCGCTACAAATTGAAGACCCGCGAAATAGCCCTTACTGGCATTAAAAACGGGAAACTGCGCGGAGCTTTTTCGTCGTTTACCATTCTTGGGCTTTTTGGTGCTATGGTAGCCGTGATCTGGAAAGGATCAACCTTGCTAGCAACGGGTGAACTCGATACAGGCCAGTTGTTTTCGTTTGTAATTTATTCGATGTTTATAGGGGGTACAATAGGCGGAATGGCCGATGTATTTGCCAGGGTACAGAAATTTATCGGTGCTACCGAGGATTTGCTCGAAATATTTAATGAACCGGTTGAGGAAGTTGAAGAACTATCCGCCCTGCCGGCTGAGCAGGTGCTGCATGGTCATATACGGTTCGAGGACCTGTCGTTCGCATACCCTTCGCGTGCTGACATGCAGGTGCTTAACCATATTAACGTAAGCATTCAACCGGATACCCTGGTTGCCCTTGTCGGACCAAGCGGTGCCGGGAAATCCACTTTTGTTTCGCTCTTACTCAGGCTGTACGAACCTGTTTCAGGGAAAATACTTTTCGACGAAAAAGATAACCGGCAAATTCCAATTACGGCATTGCGGAGCCAGATGGCTATTGTTCCGCAGGATATATTCCTCTTCGGGGGAACCATCCGCGAGAACATATCGTACGGGAAACCGGACGCTACTGACGAAATGATTGAAGATGCGGCAAGGCAGGCCAATGCCTGGGAATTTATAAGCCAGTTTCCTGAAGGTTTCGAAACCCTTGTTGGTGAAAGGGGCACACAGCTTTCGGGCGGTCAGCGCCAGCGTATAGCAATTGCACGGGCAGTGCTTAAAAACCCGAAGATCCTTATCCTGGATGAGGCCACATCATCACTCGATTCCGAATCGGAACGACTGGTGCAGGATGCGCTCGAAAAACTCATGAAAGGGCGTACTTCCATTGTTATTGCCCACAGGCTCTCAACCATACGCCAGGCAGATAATATACTTGTAATGGACGGTGGCCAGATTATTGAACAGGGTACCCACGAACAACTCCTGCTTGTCGATAAAGGGATTTACCGAAACCTGAGTGAATTGCAATTTTCAAGCTGAGATTAGAACTTTTCATGAATTTCATCTTCCTGAAATGAAATAAAATATTTCTTTTGCAGCCTGACACTACATGGCTGGTGCGCCGGGAGAATTACTTTATTACAAAGTTTCCCCAATGGCTGTCGTCCTTATAATCAGCCATAACAAGTGTTGAATTGGTAATTGAAAAAGATACCATCAGGTTATTGAGTTCCTGTTTCATCATGGTAATACTGTTCGAAATCAGTCCGGGGTTAAACCCTTTCAGTCCCAGGTCGATTACCATTTCCATGGAAACAACCCTGCTCAATACCTTTCCTAGTTCGACAAGTTTGCGCTGGGGGAGTTGCATGTCGAGGTTAAAGTTCAGCAGGTCTTTAAAATGTTCAACTGATTTACCTGTTAGAGAGAAGTCTTTGAGAAACCGGAACAGATTAGTCTCTTTTGCCTGTTTCATGAGTTTAACAACGGCTTCCGAAACCTGGGCATACAGGATATCATTTGATCCTTCAAAAATCTGGAATGGGCGGCTGTCGACGATGGCACGCCCTGCAATATGGTTCAGTTTATAAGCCTTGGCACCGACTAGCTGAAACAAGTGCTGGGCTGCTTCCTGCATAAGGTCGGTAACAAGAGTTTTAACGGAGTTGGCTTTAAGCCCATGAGGTGCCAGGTCTACCCCGACACCTGCGTGGTCGCTGCTGTGAGCACAGATGGCAGAAGTTATAGTGTAGGCTGATTGTATGCTTGCCAGGCGTTGCTGCACCTGGTCGTAACTGAAAAGACTTTTAGCACCTACAAGCCGTGTTTCGCAATGCGAGATAGCTTCATCAAGCATGCGTTTGATAAACCCCATAGCCATGGCGGGGATTTCGAGCCTGCTGCGGTGCAAGGTATCGAGCAGCATCGAGATTCCCGTGGTTTTCGGCTCGAGCTTGTGTAATCGCGGAATGCGAACATCAATCTTATTACGGCCGTAAGGTATCATATAGAGCCCGAGGTTTTCGAAATACTCCTCAACCTCAATAATCTGGCCGGCCTTATTATTATCGCTGATAAAAAAGTCGATATCGCGCATCAGATCGCCACCAGCCGTTTCGCGACGGGCAGTAAGCAGCCAGTAATCGGCAGTGCCTGTGAGCCCCGCCCAGTGTTTTGTCCCTTTCAGATGGTAATGATCGTCACAATCGGAATACGAAGTACGCATATTTAAGGCGTCGCTGCCAAAACCGGGTTCGGTGATCATCAAACCACCCATTTTCTTATCGGTAATGAAACTTTCAAAGATCGGTTTCTTTACAGAATCGTTTGCATATTTGTTTACAGGTTGGAGAAAAAGCGCCCAGTTTATGCCCAGTGTAAGTCCAAGGGCGAGTGATTCGTAAGATGCAGCCGAAACGACTTCGATTCCCTCATGTGAAATTGCTCCCCTACCGCCGTATGCTTTTGGAATAAAGGCCATAAAAGGATCAGCGGTAAGTATTTCGCGTAAAATATAAGGCGGCAGTCCCCTTTTTGTTTCAAGTTCATTAATATCGGCCCTTTGATGAAATACGGTTTCGAGCGTATTTGTGAAGTTTGTAAGGAACTCCCTGAAAGGCAGTTGTGTGACAGCGGCAGGCATTGTGGCCTCCACATAAGGATTGGAGTACTCCATGTATGTGATTTTCGGATTAGGATGAATTCTATTATTCTGCTGATAACCGGCCGGGTCAAAGGGAAAGCTGATAAGATCGGTCCAGGGGTATGCTGGTTTGTAATGCAGAATGATAAAGAGAAAAATGTTTTCTGTTTTATTTCAACAAATTAAATTGGCGATTGTTTAGCCACCTGAATAAAATTGTAAAGAAAGTACGGATTAAATTTCGTTTGGAATCGTAATGTACTGCAGAATTAACTGAACTCAAACCCGTTCAGTATATGAAAGAAACCGGCCGGCAGTTATATTAGATGCAGAGGTGTTTTTTTTATACTTTTGCATGAAATGCTGCGTTAACAAATCGTTAAATTATCATTAAATGAACAGAGTAATAACAGCTTCCCTCATACTCATTTTCAGCTTTTCCTTGTTTTCGTGTGCCAAGGAGGCAGGCGACGGAGGAAACTCGAGTATACATGGCAAAATAATAGCATACAATTATAACGCTGAATTTACCAATCTCAGGGGCGTGTACCCGGCTGCGG
>CAISRK010000124.1 GCA_903887815.1 uncultured Bacteroidales bacterium
CATCACCCCAGTGCTTAATATCATACTCCGGCGCAAAGGAGCCCAGCACGGACGTTTTTATAACAGTACCGAACCTTTTTTCACCGGGATGGAAACGGGCTACAGAAACCTCCTGACACGATTTATAAAATACCGCTGGACCGCCTGGTTGATTGTTGTAGCTTGTTTAGCCATAGTATATTTTATTGGTACTACGCTCCAAAGTGAAATTGCCCCAATCGAGGACAGGGGAAGCGTACGCCTGCAAATTACCGGTCCTGAAGGTGCAAGCTATCCGTATATGATGGAAACCGGTGACAAACTTTCGGATTACCTGATCGATTCGATTCCTGAAGCAGATGTTTCATTCGTTTCAATACCCGGGTTCGGAGGTTCAGGCGTTAACAGTGGTTCAGGGCGTGTTTTGCTTGTACCGGCTAAGGAACGTCAGCGGACACAGACCATGATAACACAGGATTTATCAAAAAAACTCGGCCGTTTCAAAGATGTTAAAATTTTCCCTATCGAAGAGCAAACCATCTCTGTTGGTCTTGGTTCAAGAGGGTCATTACCGGTTCAATTTGTTGTTCAAAGCCTGGATTTCGAAAAGCTAAGGAGCATTATTCCCAAGTTTATGGATGCAGCAAGAGAAGATAAAACATTTCAGAATGTGGATGTTAACCTGAAATTTAATAAACCGGAAGTAGATTTGACCATCGACAGGATCAAAGCCCGCGAATTAGGACTAACAGTGACCGATATTGCAAGCGTTCTGCAAAGCGCGTTCAGCGGGCGCCGCCTGGCCTATTTTATTATGAATGGCAAACAATACCAGGTAATCAGCCAGGTGGGTTTAAAAAACAGACAGGCTCCCGCTGATATCTCTAACCTGTATGTAAGAAACAATAAAGGTGAGAGTATTTCGCTTGTATCGGTTATTAACGTGGTACCCAATGCGATGCCTCCATCGATATTTCACTTCAACAGGTATAAATCAGCAACTATTTCAGCCTCACTAGCCGAAGGAAAAACAATTGGAGATGGGGTTAAAGCAATGCAGTCCATTGCCGATAAACTTCTTGATGAAAGCTACCAGACCTCACTTAGCGGTCCGTCGCGCGATTATGCTGAAAGTTCATCCAATATTTCTTTTGCTTTAATCCTTGCAGTGGTCCTTATTTTTCTTGTTCTCGCAGCACAATTCGAAAGCTTCCTCGACCCGTTGATTATAATTCTGACGATTCCGTTAGCTTTTGCAGGCGCTTTGCTCAGCCTCTGGATTTTCAATAACACGCTGAATATTTTTTCTGAAATCGGTATGATCATGCTGATTGGGCTTGTTACCAAAAACGGTATCCTTATCGTTGAATTTGCCAATAAGCAGCGCGATGCAGGCTTGCCGAAACGACAGGCTGTTATTGAGGGTGCAACGCTTCGTCTACGGCCTATTGTAATGACCAGCCTTGCTACTTCGCTGGGTGCCTTACCAATTGCTTTAAGCCTGGGTTCAGCTGCCACCAGCCGCATTCCGCTGGGAATTGTGGTTGTGGGTGGAATTATGTTTTCG
>CAISRK010000125.1 GCA_903887815.1 uncultured Bacteroidales bacterium
GACTTCGGTCTTCCGACTTCCTACTTCCAGCCAAAAACTAACTGATCACAACATTTAAAACCAAATACCATGGAACCCCACTCACAAAAATATAAAATACGCTTAGGAATGTTTGTTGCCGGGGGACTGGCGCTTTTCGTCCTCACCATTTTTATCATTGGGAAACAAAAAAACCTTTTTAACCCGGTATTTAAACTTACAGCCACCTTCTACAACGTAAGCGGTTTGCAGGTTGGGAATAACATCCGTTTCTCGGGTATTAATGTTGGTACAGTCGATGATATAATCATTATTAATGACTCCACGGTTAGGGTTGATATGCTGATCCGAAAAGAAGTTCACCAGTTTATTAAAGCTGATTCCAAAGTAGCCATTGGGTCCGAAGGACTCATCGGCGACAGGCTCCTGGTTATTTCCCAGGGCAGTTCCGATGCTAAACTGGCAAAGGAAGGGCAGGAGCTGGCATCGACCGAACCGGTCGAAACCGATGCCATTATGGCAAGCCTGAAAGTTACGGCAGGGAATGTTGAAATTATAACTCAACAACTTGCAGAAGTCATGGTAAAAATAAACTCCGGGAGAGGAACAATGGGCCGCTTGATACAGGATACAGCCATAGCAGAAAACCTGAACCAAACTATTGTAAACCTCAAAACGAGCTCCAAAGGCCTCGATGATAACATGAAAGCGGTAAAGCATAACGTACTCTTAAGAGGCTATTTTAAGAAGAAAGCAAAAGTTGCCGAAGAAATGAAAACCGGTCTATTGGATAAAAAATCTGAAGAAGAATAGAAGTAGTCTGTTAGACCAGGTTCTTTATAGGTCCGAATACTGTATTCCGAAGCTGGAAGTCGCCGGGTATAACGAAAAGAAGTATTTCCAAATAGGACAAGTAACAGCAGTAAGGGCGTGAAGACTAATTGCTGCTCAAAGTGGGATAATAGAAAAATAATTCTTCCGTCTTCTGGCCCCCTGAAGCGAAACAACAGGAAATAATCCCATATTCAAATAATGAATTCAAGCTACTCATTAACAGCACATGCAAAAATAGTCCTGGATACGATTTATACTGTTTTTTGTTTCAATTGTAACAAGCAATTCAGCATTTGCTCAGAAGAGACCCGTTACAAAAGACACCAGCAAGGTGTACGAAAATAAGGTTTCCTTTGCATATTACCCAGCTATGCCTGGAAACGGGCAAAATGTGTTTAAGGGAAATTAATTCATATCGTGGATTTCGGTTTCAGGGACTTTGAAATCGGGAAACCGGCAGTAGTAGTGTTTCAGTAAATCGAATTGGCAGGGAAAGCTGTGTATTGAAGGATATTTATTCTGGTTACTAGTTACTGGCCACTGTTCTACTGTATAAAAAGAAACCCATCAACCTATCAACCTATCAACTCATCAACCTATCAACTCATCAACCATGATACCTTACCTTGAAAAGTCAAAAAAATACTCATTGAAGATATGGATCCTTCTCAGGGAGACGTATAAGGGGTTTACCGACGACAGCGGAATGAAATTGGCGGCCTCATTGTCGTATTATACAATTTTCTCTCTGCCGCCACTGCTTATCATTATAATCAGCCTTTCCGGTTTCTTTTTCGGAGCCGAATCCGTGCGAGGGGAACTCTTCGGGCAGATAAACGGGCTGGTAGGCAACAGTGCTGCCCTCGAGATACAGGACATTATTAAGAATGTAAAACTTTCGCACAGTTCTTCCTTTGCAACTATTTTTGGCATTATTATACTGCTGGCAGGAGCATCGGGTATATTTGTCGAAATCCAGGACTCCATCAATTTCATCTGGGGGCTTAAAGCAAAGCCCAAACGGGGATTCATCAAATTTATAAAGAACCGGCTGATGTCGTTCTCAATGATTGGATCTGTAGGGTTTTTACTCTTGGTGGGCTTAATTATAAATTCATTGATGGATGTGTTGAACAGCCGGCTCGCCAATTTTTTCCCGAAGGACTCAGTTTACTTGTTTTATGCATTGAACCTTTTTATTGTTTTCGCCATTATTGCCCTTTTATTTACGGTTATTTTTAAAACTTTACCCGATGGCAAAGTGGCTCTGCACGATTGCTTAATCGGGGCTTCGTTTACTTCATTCCTTTTTATGATCGGGAAATTCGCCATTGGGGCTTATCTCGGCAGGTCGGCAATCGGTTCCTGGTATGGGGCAGCAGGCTCAGTCATTCTCATACTTGTTTGGGTATATTATTCAGCTGTAATTCTTTATTTCGGCGCCGAATTCACCAGGGCGTATGCTGAAACACATGGCGACAGGATTATTCCAAACGGATATGCCGTTCAGATAATCAAACATAAAATTGAAGTTGAAGAATTAAAAATGGTGTGAAATTAATACGGATTTCCTTTGGCATTAATGGGTTTGACAACACCGGTTGATGAATGTAATTTAGCGGAATAATGTAGGGACGGCGGTACTATTTCATTGATCCCGCTTTCATCTTTATCTGCTTTGATAAATCAAGGTTTAGCGTAATACGTATTCGTTCTTTAAAAGAACTGCTGACAGATTGAATATTGCCCGAAACAAGCAAAGGCATATAGATTTCAAATACATCCCAGATGCCGGCTTTCAGGCCTGCTTCGAAAAAGACCGGTGAATTATGATCTGTGTCGAAACCATGATCATTCAGCAATACATTTATAAAAGGCTTAACAGGAATCCGGCCTGCTTTACCCGGCAGGTTGCTGGCAAAAGAAGCGGAAATCAAACGCTTGCTATATCCAAGGCTTTCGTTAACAGGCGAAACGAGCCCGCCTTCCGAAAACATCACCTGCCTCGAAAGAAATGATTCGCCCGAAGGTGTAAACCGGTCCGGGTAAGTACCTTCGTAAAGGTATTGCTCTCCTCCGCTGCGGCCACCCGCTGCAAGTGCATATAAAGGAACCCCCGAAATGTTTTGAATCATTGTTCCGGCAAACAACCTCATATCTAATCCATTGTTTTTCCCTCTGTAGCTGTACCTGCAATTAAATACTAGCGATGCTTTCTGGTAGGAATTATGTGCTTCAATCGTTAAAAGCACACTATAAGGATTTACCTTCCGGGATTTTTCCAGCTGATAGCCTACCTGCAGGTACGAACTCATTTTGGCTCTTTCAGTCAGCTCAATCCGGTAAAGATCAGTTGCTGCAATATAGTATCCGAATACGCTTTGTGTTAAGGGGTTATTCAATTTTTGCGTGCTGAAAACCAAACTGACCCCGGTTTTAATCATATGGTAGTTTTGACTCGCTGGAGCTCCAAATTGCGTCCCTTCAAGGGTAAATTTAGCCAATCGGATATTTGAACTGTAAGGGATAATAGTATACGAAACCCTTCCATAACCAGCTATTCCGGGTTTTTGAAAAGTATAGAAAGGCATAAAAAAATATTCGACGGGCTTTGGAATAAGAAAACCGTTATGCAATGCAATCCCAAGCATATAGCCGTTTTCCCTGGTCCAGTTCACAACCGGGATAAACATCAGCAAACGTTTGTCGGGATCCTCCATGGTAAAGTAAAACTGTGTGCGAACCGGATCAACTTTGCGGAAAATTCCAGAAGTTGCTGTATTATTATTGAGCCTGTATAATTCGTTCGACAGGTGCCCTGGGTCGATCTTTATTTCTGTATAGCTTCCGGTAGGAAGTTCAATCCATCTCTCCCCTTCGAATCCATCTACCCATATTTTGAAGCTAACTGAATCGCCTGTGGTTCCTGTAATCAGCACTGGCGCAGCGATTTCTCCATTATTTTTAACCAGCAGGCTCTGCTTTTCGAAGCGCATTACTTTATAATCTGTTCGTTTGGTTGTTCCAAGGAAATCATTAAAAAACCAACCCAGGTTCTTCCCTGTCAGCGATTCGAATGAAGCCCTGAGATCATCGGGTTGCGGGTGGCGGAATCTCCATACATGATAATACGAATGCATGACTGAATCAAAAACGGAATCTCCGAGGTAAGCCCTGAGGTAATTATAACCCTGGGCTGCTTTATAATAAACTAGTATATTGTAATTTTCTTCGCTGTATTCGGGCGAAGGGAGGTTTAACGGTTGTTCGGTGTTTGCACGGGACTGGATCAGCCACCCGATTTCCTGCATCCGTTGCACAGGCAGATTTTCGATATGAAAAAATCTTGCCAGTTTCTCGTTTTTAAAATACACTTCCCACAATTTCTTGTCGGGATATTTATCCGCCATGTAGCGTCTTTCATACGCTGCAGTCAGGCCTTCGTCCAGGTAAGGGAAACTGCGTTCATTGTACCCGAGCGCGCTGTAAAACCAATTGTGACCAATTTCATGCGTCAGTACTTCATCAAGGGAATATGCGTCCTCCGCCAGCCCGATAACAGTAAGCCCGGGGTATTCCATGCCGGCACCGGCATCGAGGGAACTTTGTACTGCTGTAAAACAGTTGTACGGATAATCACCTATCCAGCCCGAAAAATCCAGTATAGCCCTGTTCACATAAGGCACAGCATC
>CAISRK010000126.1 GCA_903887815.1 uncultured Bacteroidales bacterium
ATCTCTATCGAAATTGAACCCGGCGGAAAACTTTGTGAACTGAACAATTGCTAAAGCCTCCCCTAACTTCAATAATCGGAATTATAACTACTTTTGAAAAATAAATAGTAAAAATGGAAACACTTCGTTTTAAAACCAGTCTTAAGTGTGGCGGTTGTGTCCGTACAATTACTCCCGGTCTCGAAAGCCTTACCAATATCGAAAAATGGTCAGTCGACCTCGAAAATCCGGATAAAATTCTTGAAGTAACCGCACCTGCCGATGTTGCTGACCAGGTTATTGAGAGCGTAAAAAAAGCCGGCTTCCAAATCAGCCGGCTCTAAAGTTCAAATATTGTCTTTCTTCTTTCCTGTTAAACAAATAGAAGTTAAGGTCCTGATGCTTGAAGCAGTATATAAAATGGAATTTATTCTGCCCTGTTTCCAATACTATCCCAATCCACAAGTTGCCAGAAAGCATTTACGTAATCGGGGCGGCGATTCTGGTAATCGATATAATATGCATGTTCCCATACATCGCAGGTAAGCAGCGGCTTTAAGCCGTCGCGCATAGGGTTGGCAGCATTTCCAGTGGTAACAATGGCTAATTTGCCGTCAGCATTAAGTACAAGCCATGCCCAGCCGGAGCCAAACTGGGCAACAGCAGCATCGTTGAACTTGGTTTTAAACTCTTCGAATGAGCCAAAATCACTGTTGATCATTTCCAGTAATTTCCCGGAAGGTGCTGTGTTACGTTTTGCCGAAAAGCCTTCCCAGTAGAATGTGTGGTTCCACACCTGGGCAGCATTGTTAAAAATGCCACCTTCGGCTTTCATAATAATTTCTTTAAGCAAAGAATTTTCGAATGCAGTGCCAGGAACAAGACTGTTTAGCTTGGTAACATATGCCTGGTGGTGCTTCCCATAATGAAATTCAAGTGTGCGCGCACTGATAACGGGTTCCAATGCTTCGGGAGCAAATGGCAATGAAGGAAGTTGAAATGTCATAATTTTGTGAATTTAAGTTGTTTATATTTTGCAGGATTGAATTTCAAAGGAATTATGACGCTTGAGTTTTCATTCGATTGGTGAAGACTGGCCAATTTGATTAGTTTTGAATTCCAGGTCGTCATTTAATGGCAATTAAGAAATCCATTAGCAGATATTATTCAAATTTACCTATCGAAAGCAGTCGTATAACTTGACTTATTCCCTTTTTCATCTTCAAGGCTCAAAACAAAGGTATTCTTGCCATCATGCACAGCATTATCGAAACGATATATCATGAGTTTGTTTTTCGGGTCCCATTCCACAAGAACCCACTCACCGTTAAGTTCGCCCTGGTAATTCCTGATACCGGAAAAATTATCAGAAACAGTAAATCTTAAACCAGACCTGGATTTCGTATTTTCAGCATACGGTTTTATAACCGGTGCAACTGTATCAATAACAATGGCATAGCCATCAAACTGGTTTGTAGTGGTCGATACATAGCCATTTTCGTACGAACCCCCTGCTGGTTCTCGCTTCCCTTCCCGGTCAATCCGCACAAGCAAGGCTTTTGAATGGAATTTCTGAGGCAGTTTGGTTGCTTTGAGCATGACTTTAATCCTGCCCTGCAGGGGAACTTCAGGGTCGTGAAGGTAATGAATATCCGAAAACATTGAATTCATACCGACAGATTTCCTGTACCTGAAAATTATATTTTCATATAAGCTGCCGAGTGGCATCTCAATTTTTAAATCCGGTGTTTCAAATTTATTTACCTTATCAAACCTGAATAAAACAGATGAATCGGCATCGGGAATAACCGGCACCTGGACAAACCCGGCCGGTTGCTGAGGTTTTACCCAAAACCGCAGATTTACCTCGTTACCTGCCACATCACCTACCACGATCTTGACTTCATGAATTTTGGCATCCTTAAATATAAGTATTCCATTACTGGTGTCTGACTTAAAAAAACTAAGAGTATTACCAGGCAGTTTCTTCGATTTCATTATCCTTTGCCCCTGGTTGTATTCAGCGGCATAATCAATTGATGCATTTACATATCGGCTTTCGGTAAAAGAGAAACTGTCGCAAACCATCGAAAAGAAAATTTTATTATCACAATACATTTTCATGCTGTAAAACCCGTTACGATCCGACTGGTTGGAATTGAAATCGAATGCCTGCGCCCCGACACTGAAGCTTCCCCAAAGCGAAAGCGTATCTTTCGACACCAGGGTGTAACCCCGGCCTGATTTCTTAATATTAAAGCGTGTATTCACATTCGATGAACCAACAAAGCTGTTATCATCTTCAGGGTACACTGCGATAAAATCAATGAAAGGAGGATAGTTATCTGCAATATTAAGCCCAAACAGAGCCGGGTTTATAGTGTTTTCGGTCTTTGTATTCCGAAGTTCAAAATGAAGATGAGCGCCCCCCGAAGCTCCTGAGTTACCGGCATATCCAATCAATTGACCCTTTTTGACGTAAATGAACTCCTTCTTATTTGCAGGGAAAAGGTCAATATCGAAACTTTTTGACTTATATTGATTTTTTCTAAGATACGAAGTAATGGTATCGCTATAATTTTGGAGATGGGCATAAACAGAAGTAAAGCCATTAGGATGATCGATATATAATGCGTTACCAAAGCCAACCGGCGAAACCTTTATCCGCGAAACAAATCCATCGGCCACCGCATACACAGGTAAACCTTCCTTTTTCATTACTGAAAAATCGATCCCCGAATGAAAATGGTTGGGACGTACTTCCGAAAACGAACCCGTCATCGAAAGAGCAATACTAAGCGGAGAAGAGAAATAACCTTTCGGAATAGCTTTCTGTGCTTCCAGTTTTACTAACGGAATAAGTATCAAAACGATAAAAAGAATACGTGACACAATTTTCATTTTACAAACTTACCATTTTGAAGCGGGATAACCAATGAGAAATTTGAAAAATAACGATAGTTTCATATATATTTCCCCAAATACGCTGGATTGAAATAATAAAAACCCATCTGAAAACTTGAGAAGAACATCCGGGTCAGAAAATACAATTGAAAGCTTTATATTTAAAAATAGTCTTTCAAATACCAGTTTTTTGCTGCAAAATAAGAAATTTCAGCGTTCTATTTAGGCTCAGGATTAAAAATATACCGCTGAACTAAGCTCAAATAAATTACTACCGCCATAACTCCAACCCCTGAAATAATAAACATTGCTTTCATTCCAAAAGAATACCAGATTAACCCGGCAAGGCTGCTGGCCAGCATAGTGCATATACTGGCAAAACTTGTGTAAAAGCCAATGGCGGTTGCTGTTTTATCCTTTTCTGCAATATTGCTGATAAGCGCTTTCGAAATGCCTTCGCTGGCGGAGGCATAAATCGCATACATTCCAAAAAGAACAATAAACTGCCACGATACTGCTGCAAATCCCATCAGGCTATATACTAAGGAAAAAACGGCCAGCCCTGCAATGAGCGTTCGCTCCAGCCCTATCCTGTCGGCCAGAATACCTGCTGGAAATGAGAGTAAAGCATAAACCAGGTTATAAAAAATATATACACCAATCATATATGTATCCGAAAACCCTTTGCTTTTAACAGAAAGCAGCAAAAATGCATCGGAACTGTTAAAAAGTGTAAAAGCCAGCAGTCCGGCAACAAGCAGTTTATATCGTTTCGACGATTTTCCCCAGTATGAAAGAAATGCAAAGAATCCAGGTGACCTTTTTGAAACAGAGTTGCTGTGTTTGTCCTTTAGAAGAAAAGTCAGCGCTATGGCTGCGATTCCGGGAACAACAGCAATAACAAACAGCCATTTATACTGGGCTGGATAATAAAAAAGAAATAATAAAGCTGCAAATGGCCCGACTGCTGCTCCAGCCGTATCCAAAGCCCTGTGAAATCCGAAGACCTTACCCTTATTTTCTTTGGTCGATTCATCGCTGAGCATAGCATCACGAGCCCCGGTCCTTACACCTTTACCAAGGCGGTCGAGAGTGCGGGCAAAAAACACCCAGACCGGGAATGTAAAAACAGCCATAAGGGGTTTGGAAAGCGCGCTAAGCGTATAGCCCCATCGCACAAAAGGAACCCTGCTGCCTGATTTATCCGAAAAATTCCCGAAATAGCCTTTACTGAGACCGGCTGTAGCTTCAGCCACGCCTTCCAGAATGCCGATAAGTAAAACCGAGAACCCGATTGACTGTAGATAAACCGGCATAACCGGGTATAGCATTTCGCTGGCTATATCAGTAAAAAAACTGACAAACGAAACAAGTAAAACTGTACGGGTTAAGATCGAACGCATACTGAAATTGAAAATATTAATTGGTTAAGCAGACGCAAAAATAACGCCTATACCATATCATTCACTTATAGAGAAATTGTCAGTATCAAAACCATTAAAAATGGTTTGATTCACCTGCAAAAACCATGGAAATAAAAACTTAACCTGTTTGACTGATCTTAGCCAGATGTTCGGGGTTCAGAATCTCAAAATCGTTACCATTCACTAAAATTATTCCTTCGTCTTTGAATTCACGCAATATGCGGATAGCACTTTCTTTTGACATCCCCGACATATCTGCAAGGTCCTGCCTCGAAAGTGTAGTATGGAAAGGATTTGTTTCGTAAACTTTATCTTTCAGATAAAGGAGTACATCGGCTATGCGTCCCGGCATTTGCTTTTGTGTTAGGCTGATGAAAAGTTCGTAGTTGTAAATGGATTGAAGACTGACTTTTTTCAGAAAGTCTTCAGCAAAATCAGCATTATTCCTGATCAATGATTTAAACGTTTCCAGGTCTACAAGGCAAGCTACTGAATCTTCAATTGCCATAGCTGAAAAATGATGCATCTGGTCAGCATAAATACCAGGCCCCAGAATATAGGATACGGGGTTAACAATATTAAGGATTAGGTTTTTATCGTTATAACCTTCGATGTATGTTTTCACTTTACCCTGCGTGAGGCAAAGAAAATGCATATTCGGTGTGCCTTGTTTAAATATAAGCTCACCGGCTTTAAAGTGAACTTCAATCCGTTTATCATCAATCTGGTCAAGTTCATTCTGCGCAAGGCATCCGAAAATATCTGCCCTGTCCTTACATGAAGCACAACCTTTGGTGTAATGAGTATATTGATTCACTGGTAATTAATTTTAGAATAAAATGATTCTAGTAGGAGAATTACCCAATAATTCTTTTGTCGTAAAACCATTACATTTGGCTGCAAATATAATGATATATATCAATATATCTGCTGATAAGTATCAAAATAATATTAACAAACAATCATATATAATATTGTAGCTATTTCGTGATAAAACTATTCCTTTGTATTGTTAAATAAAAAACAGTAGTTCAACCGCAACCCTATTAATAAGTCAGTCATAAAACCTAAAAAAAGCACCTATGAAAAAGAGACTATTCAGATTATTATTTCTAACCGGCACCGTCCTCATGTTGCTAACTGCCTGTGAGTATGATTATGTCGTACCATCACCTCCTGAGGCACCAC